>NZ_WIWK01000026.1:0-58490 GCF_009600165.1 Pseudomonas sp. FSL R10-0399 | reverse complement strand
ACTCGAACTTCCACGGCCTTGCGGCCACCAGCACCTGAAGCTGGCGTGTCTACCAATTTCACCATCTGGGCAGTATCAGCAACGTTGCCGCTGTTGATGTGGCGCACTATACGGAGAGCTATTTGATCTGTAAACCCCTGTTTTGGTTTATAAATCAAAAATCTTTGTGAAACCCCCAAATGCAAAAAACCCGCTTTCGCGGGTTTTGTGTGAGATGCAAGATTGTACTAATCTCACTCTCTAAATTGGTGCCCAGAAGAAGACTCGAACTTCCACGGCCTTGCGGCCACCAGCACCTGAAGCTGGCGTGTCTACCAATTTCACCATCTGGGCAGTATCTGCAACGTCGCCGTTGTCGATGGCGCGCACTATACGGATGCCCCTTTGACCTGTAAAGCGTTGTGATTAAAAATATTCAAAATATTTCGCGGGCGGTGTGTTTGAGCCCGCCAGGCGCGTCAGAACCGGCTAATAAGGCACTGCTAGAGTCCGAAATTTCCCGTTTCAATACGCGTATGCCAAACTAACCGCATATAGACAAGGTGAAAACTATCTAATGGCCGATTGGCAGACCCTCGATCCCGAGGCCGCACGTGAAGCGGAAAAATACGAAAACCCTATCCCAAGTCGCGAACTGATCCTTCAGCATCTGGCTGAACGCGGTTCGCCTGCTGCTCGTGAGCAGTTGGTCGCAGAGTTTGGGCTCACGACCGAAGACCAAATTGAAGCCCTGCGTCGCCGCCTGCGTGCGATGGAGCGCGATGCTCAACTGATTTACACCCGCCGTGGCACGTACGCACCGGTAGACAAGCTCGACCTGATCCTGGGCCGCATCAGCGGTCACCGTGATGGCTTCGGCTTTTTGGTGCCGGACGATGGCAGCGATGACCTGTTCCTGAGCCCGGCGCAAATGCGTCTGGTGTTCGATGGCGACCGTGCGCTGGCCCGTGTTTCGGGTCTGGACCGCCGTGGCCGTCGTGAAGGCGTGATCGTTGAAGTGGTGTCGCGTGCTCACGAAACCATCGTGGGTCGTTACTTCGAAGAAGGCGGCATCGGCTTTGTAGTGGCCGATAACCCGAAAATCCAGCAGGAAGTGCTGGTGACTCCGGGCCGCAATGCGGGCGCGAAGATCGGGCAGTTCGTTGAAGTGAAGATCACTCACTGGCCGACCCCGCGCTTCCAGCCGCAGGGTGATGTGCTTGAAGTGGTGGGCAACTACATGGCGCCCGGCATGGAAATCGACATCGCGCTGCGCACCTACGACATTCCTCATGTCTGGCCGGAGGCTGTGCTTAAAGAAGCCGCCAAGCTCAAGCCAGAAGTTGAAGAGAAAGACAAAGAGAAGCGCATCGACCTGCGTCATCTGCCGTTCGTCACCATTGACGGCGAAGATGCCCGCGACTTCGATGACGCCGTGTATTGCGAAGCCAAGTCCGGCAAGCTGCGCTTGTTCGGTGGCGGCTGGAAGCTCTACGTGGCCATTGCCGACGTATCCAGCTACGTGAAAATTGGTTCGGCGCTGGACGCTGAAGCCCAAGTGCGTGGCAACTCGGTGTACTTCCCGGAGCGCGTGATTCCCATGCTGCCCGAGGAGTTGTCCAACGGCCTGTGCTCCCTGAACCCTAAAGTCGACCGTTTGGCCATGGTGTGCGAGATGACCATCTCCAAAACCGGCGAAATGACCGACTATCAGTTCTACGAGGCGGTGATTCACTCACAGGCGCGTCTGACCTACAACAAGGTCAGCACCATCCTTGAGCACCCGAAAACCAACGACGCCAAGCAACTGCGCAGCGAATACGCTGATGTGGTGCCGCACCTCAAGCAACTGTACGCACTGTACAAAGTGCTGCTGGGCGCTCGTCATACCCGTGGCGCGATTGATTTTGAAACCCAGGAAACCCGGATCATCTTCGGTTCCGAGCGCAAAATCGCTGAAATTCGCCCAACCACGCGTAATGACGCGCACAAGCTGATCGAAGAGTGCATGCTGGCGGCCAACGTGGCCACCGCTGAGTTCCTCAAGAAGCACGAAATCCCGGCCCTGTACCGTGTGCACGACGGCCCGCCGCCTGAGCGTCTGGAAAAACTCCGCGCGTTCCTCGGTGAGTTGGGTCTGAGCCTGCACAAAGGTAAGGATGGCCCTTCGCCGAAGGACTATCAGGCCTTGCTTGAGCACATCAAGGATCGCCCCGATTACCACCTGATCCAGACCGTGATGCTGCGCTCGTTGAGCCAGGCGGTGTACAGCGCTGATAACCAGGGCCACTTCGGCCTGAACTACGAGGCCTATACCCACTTCACTTCGCCGATCCGTCGTTACCCGGACTTGCTCACGCATCGGGCGATTCGCAGCGTTATCCACTCCAAGCAGGATACCCCGCACGTTCTGCGTGCTGGCGCGATGACCATCCCGAAAGCGCGCATTTACCCGTACGACGAAGCGATTCTGGAGCAGCTCGGCGAGCAATGCTCGATGAGCGAGCGCCGTGCCGATGAAGCCACGCGTGACGTGACCAACTGGCTCAAGTGCGAGTTCATGAAGGACCGCGTAGGCGAGACGTTCCCGGGTGTGGTGACGGCAGTTACCGGTTTTGGCCTGTTCGTTGAACTGACCGACATTTATGTTGAAGGTCTGGTCCACGTGACCGCCTTGCCGGGCGACTACTACCACTTTGATCCTGTGCATCACCGCCTGGCGGGCGAGCGCACCGGTCGCAGCTTCCGCTTGGGTGACACGGTTGAAGTGCGCGTCATGCGGGTTGATCTGGACGAGCGCAAAATCGACTTCGAAATGGCTGAGAAAACCCTCAGCGCGCCGATTGGTCGTAAAAACCGCACCGACGAAAAGCCTGTGCGCAAAAACGCGGGTAAGTCCGGGACCAAGCCGACTGAGCCGCCACCGGTTGAAGCGGCTAAACCCGCTCGCCGCAGCGCGCCAGCCAAAACCGTGAAAGCGTCTGACGGCGCTTATCGCTCCAGCGACGCGGCGGCCAATAACGCCGAAGTGCGTAAAAGCCGCGAAGTGAAAAAGGCGCTGTTGGCCGATGCGAAAAGCGGCGGTCGAGCATCGGAGTCGGGAAAGTCGGGGAGGGCAGCACCCGCTAAAGACGCGGGCAAGCCTTCCAAACCCAGCAAACATCGTAAAGGCCCGCCAAAATCGGGCGCTGCGCCTGCCAGCAAAAGCGGCGGGTCGCGCAAACCTAAGGCCAAGTCATGAGTCAGTTGGAAAAAATCTACGGCATTCACGCCGTAGAAGCGTTGCTTCGTCACCACCCAAAACGCGTCAAGCACATCTGGTTGGCTGAAAGCCGCAACGATCCTCGCGTCCAGACCCTGGTCGCGCTGGCTGCTGAAAACCGGATCGACGTCGGTCAGGCCGAGCGCCGTGAAATGGACGCCTGGGTTGAAGGCGTGCACCAGGGCGTTGTGGCGGATGTGAGCCCGAGCCAGGTGTGGGGCGAGGCCATGCTCAACGAATTGTTGGATCGCACCGAAGGTGCTCCGCTGATTCTGGTGCTGGATGGCGTGACAGACCCGCACAACCTGGGTGCTTGCCTGCGTACCGCCGATGCGGCCGGTGCACTGGCGGTTATCGTGCCTAAAGACAAGTCGGCAACGCTGACCCCAACGGTACGAAAAGTAGCCTGCGGTGCGGCGGAAGTGATTCCTTTGGTGGCTGTGACCAACCTGGCCGCGACGCTTAAAAAGCTGCAACAGCGTGGCTTGTGGATCGTCGGTACGGCGGGCGAAGCCGAGCAGGAACTGTACGAGCAAGACCTGACCGGCCCGACCATCATGATCATGGGTGCTGAAGGCAAAGGCATGCGCCGCCTGACCCGCGAGCATTGTGACTACCTGGTGCGCCTGCCGATGGCGGGCAGCGTCAGCAGCCTGAACGTCTCGGTAGCGACCGGCGTTTGCCTGTTCGAAGCCCTGCGTCAGCGCAGCGTCAAAGCCAAGGCTCCTGCCAAAAAGAAATAACCCACACCCGCCCTCAACGGTAGGAGCGAGCTTGCCTCGCGATCTTGTAAAGATCAAAAGATCGCGAGGCAAGCTCGCTCCTACGGTTATGGGGGGCGTTTGAATTGTTCAAATAATCACCAATCACCTTGCGTCGCTCTTGTCCCTTCTCTACAATTGCGCCCCTTGCCATCATGGCGGGCGCATATGTGCCTCTCTAGGCAAGACACACAAGTGTCATTCACTCCTTGTCTGACCGCTTTAAGTTAGCGGCAGGCTACAACCCGTAAGGAGCATTCATGCGTCATTACGAAATCATCTTTTTGGTCCACCCGGATCAAAGCGAACAAGTCGGCGGCATGGTAGAGCGTTACACCAAGCTGATCGAAGAAGACGGCGGCAAAATCCACCGTCTGGAAGATTGGGGCCGTCGTCAACTGGCCTACGCAATCAACAATGTTCACAAGGCTCACTACGTGATGCTGAACGTTGAGTGCACTGGCAAAGCCCTGGCTGAGCTGGAAGACAACTTCCGTTACAACGATGCTGTGATCCGTAACCTGGTCATCCGTCGCGACGAAGCCGTAACTGGCCAGTCCGAGATGCTCAAGGCTGAAGAGAACCGCAGTGAGCGCCGTGAGCGTCGTGACCGTCCTGAGCATTCTGACAGCGCCGATGGCGATGACAGCGATAACAGCGACGCCAGCGATAACGCTGACGAGTAATCCACGGACCTTTTGAGGAGCCAATTACATGGCACGTTTCTTCCGTCGTCGTAAATTCTGCCGCTTCACCGCAGAAGAAGTGAAAGAGATCGATTACAAAGATCTCAACACTCTGAAAGCTTACGTATCCGAGACCGGCAAAATTGTTCCAAGCCGCATCACCGGTACTAAAGCTCGTTATCAGCGTCAGCTGGCCACCGCTATCAAGCGCGCCCGCTTCCTGGCCCTGCTGGCCTACACCGACAGCCACGGCCGCTGAGACCGGGCAGTCGACAGGTAGTAAAGGATTGAATGCATGCGTGCCCTAGCTGAGTTCATCATGCGAGGCCGTGTGCAGGCCACGTTAATCGTGGCCGGATGTGCGGCATTGCCGTTTTTGTTCTGGTTGAGTGCTGCTGCAGGTTGCCTTGTGCTCCTGCGGCGCGGTCCGAGAGATGCCTTGAGCATCCTCTCATGGGCTTTACTGCCGGCCTTGGCCTGGTGGTTTATGGGCGAACCCCGCACCTTGATGGTGCTGTTGGGAACCCTGGGATTGGCGATGCTCTTGCGCGCCGGTCAGCCCTGGTACCGCGTGCTGCTGGTCAGCGTAGCGTTGGGTGTGGTGTATGGCGTGGTTCTGGGCACGGTTTTCCGCGAACCCATTGGTGCGATGGCGCAGGAGTTGGAAAAACTTCTGCCGCAGATCCTCAGTGGTCTCTACGACAAGTTATCTGACGTAGAGCGAGCGCGCCTCGGAGCACTGATTGCACCCGTCCTCACCGGTTTGATTGCAGCTTTGATGCAGGTCGTCAGCGTGCTGAGCCTGATTCTTGGGCGTTACTGGCAAGCGCTGTTGTACAACCCGGGCGGTTTTGCCAGCGAATTTCGCAGCATCCGCCTACCGCTGGGACCAGCGCTATTGTTGCTGGCGTGCATGCTTGTAGGGCCGAACTTCGGTCCGCAAATGGCCATGCTAACGCCGTTGTGCAGCGTAGCGTTGTTCTTCGCCGGCCTGGCCCTGATACACGGGCTGGTAGCGAAAAAGCGACTGGCCAAGTTTTGGCTGGTGGGGTTGTACGTCACGCTGCTGCTGTTCATGCAGCTGATCTATCCGTTGCTCGTGGTCTTGGCCATTGTCGACAGCCTGATTGATTTTCGCGGACGTCTGGCGCCGAAAGACGCTGATAAAGGCTCTGCGGACGGTGAAGGTTAAAAGTTAAGAGGATTTTCACATGCAACTGATCCTTCTGGAAAAAGTCGCAAACCTGGGCAACCTGGGCGACAAAGTAAATGTTAAGGCCGGCTACGGTCGTAACTACCTGCTGCCGTACGGCAAAGCTACCGCTGCAACCGCTGCCAACCTGGCTGCGTTTGAAGAGCGTCGCGCTGAGCTGGAAAAAGCAGCAGCTGACAAGAAAGCTTCGGCCGAAACTCGTGCTGCTCAACTGGGCGAGCTGGAAGTGACTATCACTGCCACCGCCGGTGACGAAGGCAAGCTGTTCGGTTCGATCGGTACTCACGACATCGCTGATGCACTGACCGCCTCTGGCGTTGAAGTTGCAAAAAGCGAAGTTCGTCTGCCGAACGGCACTATCCGCAACGTTGGCGAATTCGACGTGGCTGTGCACCTGCACGCCGAAGTTGAAGCAACCGTACGCGTTGTTGTGGTAGCTGCTTAAGCAGTCTTAACTGACTGGCACCGTGTGTGCTGGACGGTTAACATCGGGCACGATCCTGTTTACAGGTCGTGCCCTTTGTCTTTCTGCTGATCCTGATTTTCACCCCAAACTGACACGTGGCCATGAACGATATTTCCGCTCCTGAGCAATACGACCTGCAAACCGCAGCCCTGAAGGTGCCGCCGCACTCCATCGAGGCCGAACAGGCTGTGCTCGGTGGTCTGATGCTGGACAACAACGCCTGGGAACGCGTGTTGGATCAGGTCTCGGACGGCGATTTTTATCGGCATGACCATCGCCTGATTTTCCGTGCCATCGCCAAACTGGCCGACCAGAACTCACCCATTGACGTCGTGACCCTTGCCGAGCAATTGGACAAGGAAGGTCAGACCTCGCAAGTCGGTGGTCTGGGTTACCTGGGCGAACTGGCGAAGAACACCCCGTCGGTGGCGAACATCAAGGCCTACGCCCAGATCGTTCGTCAGCGTGCGACGTTGCGCCAACTGATCGGCATCAGCACTGAAATTGCCGACAGCGCCTTCAACCCGGAAGGCCGCACCGCAGAAGAGATCCTCGACGAAGCTGAACGGCAGATCTTTGCGATTGCCGAGGCCCGGCCGAAAACCGGCGGCCCGGTGAGCGTCAACGACCTGTTGACCAAAGCCATCGACCGTATCGACACCCTGTTTAATACCGACGAAGCCATTACCGGCTTGTCCACCGGCTACACCGACCTCGACAACATGACCAGCGGCTTGCAGCCAGCCGACTTGATCATCGTCGCGGGCCGTCCCTCGATGGGTAAAACCACCTTCGCCATGAACCTGGTTGAGAACGCCGTGTTGCGCAGCGACAAGGCGGTACTGGTTTACTCGCTTGAGATGCCAGGTGAATCGCTGATCATGCGTATGCTCTCGTCGCTTGGGCGTATCGATCAGAGCAAGGTGCGTGCGGGTCGCCTCGAAGATGACGACTGGCCACGCCTGACCTCGGCGGTCAACCTGCTCAACGATCGCAAGCTGTTCATCGACGACACGGCCGGTATCAGCCCGTCCGAGATGCGTGCGCGTACCCGGCGCCTGGTGCGTGAGCACGGCGAGATTGGCATGATCATGATCGACTACCTGCAGTTGATGCAGATCCCGGGTTCGGGCGGCGATAACCGGACCAACGAGATTTCTGAAATTTCGCGGTCCCTGAAAGCGCTGGCCAAGGAATTCAACTGCCCGGTCATTGCCCTGTCGCAGCTCAACCGTTCCCTGGAACAACGGCCCAACAAGCGCCCGATCAACTCCGACTTGCGTGAATCCGGAGCCATCGAGCAGGACGCCGACGTCATCATGTTCGTGTATCGGGACGAGGTGTATCACCCCGAAACCGAGCACAAGGGCGTTGCTGAAATCATCATTGGCAAGCAGCGTAACGGCCCGATCGGCACGGCGCGTTTGGCGTTTATCGGCAAATACACGCGCTTCGAAAACCTCGCGCCGGGCAGTTACAACTTCGACGACGAGTAACCAGTAGCCCGCTGTCAGCAACGCCCGCCATTGGCTCCTGCTACAGCTGGCCTTACACTTGCCAATTCCGACCGCCGCCGTCGGAATTGGTCATTTTTTGTGCTATATTCCGCGCCCGCGAATTTCTCAGTAAATGTCGCGCCCTTTTTTTGCACTCAACACCGGTCATCGACATGCAAGCAGCGAAGCCAATTTTTGACTATCCGAAGTACTGGGCCGAATGTTTCGGGCCAGCGCCATTCCTGCCCATGAGCAGGGAGGAGATGGATCAGCTTGGCTGGGATTCATGCGACATCATCATCGTGACCGGTGATGCGTATGTCGATCACCCGTCGTTTGGCATGGCCATCATCGGCCGCTTGCTGGAGTCCCAGGGTTTCCGTGTGGGCATCATTGCCCAGCCGAACTGGCAGTCCAAAGACGACTTCATGAAGCTGGGCGAGCCGAACCTGTTTTTCGGCGTCGCGGCCGGCAACATGGACTCGATGATCAACCGCTACACCGCCGACAAAAAAGTCCGTTCCGATGACGCCTACACCCCCGGTGGCATGGCTGGCAAACGTCCGGACCGCGCGAGCCTGGTGTACAGCCAGCGCTGTAAAGAAGCCTACAAAAATGTACCGATTGTGCTTGGTGGCATCGAGGCCTCCCTGCGCCGCATTGCCCATTACGACTACTGGCAAGACCGCGTACGCAACTCGATCCTGATCGACGCCTGCGCCGACATCCTGCTGTACGGCAACGCCGAGCGGGCCATTGTCGAAGTCGCCCAGCGCCTGTCCTATGGCCACAAGATCGAAGACATCACCGATGTGCGCGGTACCGCGTTCATTCGCCGTGACACGCCTAAAGACTGGTACGAAGTGGACTCCACGCGTATCGACCGTCCGGGCAAGATCGACAAGATCATCAACCCGTACGTGAACACCCAGGACACTCAGGCCTGCGCCATCGAGCAAGAAAAAGGCCCGGTTGAAGACCCGAACGAAGCCAAGGTGGTGCAGATCCTGGCCAGCCCGCGCATGACCCGCGACAAGACGGTGATTCGCTTGCCGTCCGTTGAAAAGGTACGTGCTGACGCGGTGCTGTACGCTCACGCCAACCGCGTGCTTCACCTCGAAACCAACCCGGGCAACGCCCGTGCGCTGGTGCAGAAGCATGGCGAAGTGGACGTGTGGTTCAACCCGCCTCCGATTCCGATGACCACCGAAGAGATGGACTACGTGTTTGGCATGCCTTACGCGCGTATTCCGCACCCGGCCTACGGCAAGGAAAAAATCCCGGCCTACGACATGATCCGTTTCTCGGTGAACATCATGCGTGGCTGCTTTGGTGGCTGCACCTTCTGCTCGATTACCGAGCACGAAGGCCGGATCATCCAGAACCGTTCCGAAGAGTCGATCATTCGCGAAATCGAAGAGATCCGCGACAAGGTGCCGGGTTTCACCGGCGTCATTTCCGACCTCGGCGGCCCGACCGCGAACATGTACCGCATCGCCTGCAAGAGCCCGGAAATCGAATCCGCGTGCCGCAAGCCGTCGTGCGTGTTCCCGGGCATCTGCCCGAACCTGAACACCGACCACTCGTCGCTGATCCAGCTGTACCGCAGCGCCCGTGCCCTGCCGGGCGTGAAGAAGATCCTGATCGCTTCCGGCCTGCGTTATGACCTCGCGGTCGAGTCGCCGGAGTACGTTAAAGAGCTGGTGACCCACCACGTGGGCGGTTACCTGAAGATCGCCCCGGAACACACCGAGGAAGGTCCGCTCAACCAGATGATGAAGCCGGGCATTGGCACTTATGACCGCTTCAAGCGCATGTTCGAGAAGTACACCAAGGAAGCAGGCAAAGAGCAGTACCTGATCCCGTACTTCATTGCGGCGCACCCTGGCACCACTGACGAAGACATGATGAACCTGGCGCTGTGGCTCAAGGGCAACGGCTTCCGGGCTGACCAAGTGCAGGCGTTCTACCCGTCGCCCATGGCCACGGCCACGGCGATGTACCACTCGGGCAAGAACCCGCTGCGCAAGGTCACTTGCAAGAGTGACGGCGTGACCATCGTCAAGAGCGAAGAGCAGCGTCGTCTGCACAAGGCGTTCTTGCGTTATCACGACCCTAAAGGCTGGCCGATGCTGCGTGAGGCGCTGACCCGCATGGGCCGTGCTGACTTGATCGGCTCGGGCAAGGATCAACTGATCCCGCTGCATCAGCCAGCGACCGACAGCTACCAGAGCGCACGCCGTAAAAACTCGACGCCGGCTGGCAGTCACAAGGTTGCCGGTGGCAAGACCACCAAGATCTTGACGCAACACACCGGCTTGCCGCCGCGTGCCAGCGATGGTGGCAATCCGTGGGACAAGCGTGAAGAGGCCAAGGCTGCGGCGTTTGCCCGTAATAAACAAGCGGCCAAAGAGCGTCAGGAAGCCGCCAAGGGCGGGAAAGGCAAGAAGCCTGTGCGCAAGCCCGTAGTCCCGCGCTAAAAGCCTGCGTAGGCCCGAGCTTGTCTCGCGATCTTTTGAGCTTTAAAAGATCGCGAGGCAAGCTCGCTCCTACAGATAAGTGCACGGCCTACACCAACGCCAGCCTTCGGGCTGGCGTTGTGCATTCTGGGGTGTGGGGTTATGCGTGGGGGGCTGGGGTTTGTGTGGCGTCTGCGTCTTCTTGCGCGACGTCGTGTTCTGCATCAACGTCTTGATCGTTCTCTACAGGAGTGCCTTCTGCTGCGGCTTTTTTGCGCGCGAGCTTTTCCTCTTTCTTCTGCTCTTTAGCCAGGTCTCGTTGACGTTTGGCGAAGTTATAGTTGGGTTTGGCCATGAGCGATCCTCTTGGGGTCGAAGGTGAGGTTGAGCGGCGCGTATTCTGCCCTGTATTAGTGCCTTGCCGTTAGCTGGGTTTTTGCCATCAGGCTGTTTGCGCGCAAAACACGACTCTACACCCAGATGCCGATTAAACCCCGAAAAAGCCCAAAATGGCTTAAGGATGCTGGTCTTACGTTCGTTTGCCTGATAGAAGGTCATGACAAAAAACGTCAGGACGTGACGTGGGTCATTGGAACAACGCCCGTTTTCGTGCATCCTGTATACAAATTATGGATTTTTTGTACCCTACCTTGGAGAAAAACCATGTTTGCAAAAGTTGTTGCGGTATCTCTTTTGACCTTGGCCAGCGGCCAATTGTTAGCAGCTGAGTGCAAGGTCACCGTTGATTCGACCGACCAAATGTCGTTCAACACCAAAGCTATCGAGATCGACAAGTCCTGCAAAACCTTCACCGTAGAGCTGACACACTCCGGTAGCTTGCCAAAAGCAGTCATGGGCCATAACTGGGTACTGAGTAAAGAAGCCGATATGCAGCCTATCTCTACTGATGGTCTGAGCGCGGGTATCGACAAAGACTATCTGAAGGATGGCGACACGCGCATCATCGCGCACACCAAGGTGATTGGCGCTGGCGAAACCGACTCCGTGACCTTTGATGTCTCCAAGCTCAAAGCGGACGAGAAGTACGGGTTCTTCTGCTCGTTCCCGGGCCATATCTCGATGATGAAAGGCACCGTCACGCTGAAATAAGCGCAGGTCCCTCAAACAGCCCTGACGTGCGTTGCGCCGTCGGGGCTGTTTGCATTCAGGCTCAGGCTTTTGAGTCGGTCATCTTGAAAATGCCCTGGGCGTTGCTGCTGTCGAAATTCAGGTCGATGCGGCCGTTGTCCGGGTCGACCTTGCGCTGAATAAACTCGACAAACGAGCCCGGCACTTGATGCTCGCGGCACTGGCCTTGGGCATCGATCAGCTCGCGGGTGACGGTGCAGGCGCGGTAGGCCGTCTGCATGACTCGCCCCGAAGCTGACACCTCAATGCTGTCTTTCATTGGCCGCTGCAACTCGCGCTGCCGGGCGACGCAGGCGTTCAGGTCCTGCACGCGGTCGGTCAAATGGTTGAAGCTGTTGCCCTCGGTGGCGATCCAGGCCATTTCTGCGCTTTCGTTGAGCAAGCACTGGTAGTCCGCTGCGTGGACCACGCCGTGTTGGCGGCCAAAGGCGCGGTGCAAGGCGGGCAACAGCGTGCGGGCCTCGCTCAGGCTGCAATGGCGGGTCAGGCTCAGGCGGTTGAGCAGGTTCAGGTGTTCAGGCTGCAGCGGGTCGAGGCTTGAGCCGACCACGCGAGTGACGGCGTGCTGAAAGGCCTCGCTGAAGCGCCCGGGGTGCAGCTCCGAGACAAAAAACTGGGCAATGTCTTCAGGCAGGTCCATTTGGCGATAGCCCCAGCCGGTCATGTTCAGTTTGGTCAGCGGGTAGGTGCGCACATCGGTAAAGCCCAGCGGCTCCAGCAAACGTGCAAACGCCTGACGGCCGCGTGGCAATTGACCGTTAATGGGCCAGTCCACTGTGCGAATGGCGCCGTGATCAAACACCACCTTGCGCCCTTGCCGGGCTTGTTCTTCGACATACCGTCGGCCATCTGGCACGGCGTTGACCAAGGTGTGGAACAAACACAGGTTCAGCGCTTGCGCGAGCCATACGCGGTGCAGCGACTGTTCGCTCCAGTTAAAGCGCTGCAAGGCAGGGGGCACCTCGACATGCTCGCGCAACCAGTGAGCGGTTGGCTGATCGAGTGCCGATTCAACCAAAGAGAACAAACCATCGAAAGAAGACATGGGGCAGGGCTCTGACGACCAAATAGAGGTCTATCAAAGCCGCTGAGCCCCGTGCGGACAAGCGAAAAAAAATGCGGGGTTCATTCCGTTTTTTCTGGCTGTGGCGCAGACAGGTCTGCGCGGCCTTTTGATGATAAAACCTGCCCGTCAAAATCTTCATCTAGCCGTTATAACGTAACGAGTAAGATGACGCGACCGGAGTATTCGAGTGCGTGGAAGGTGTATGGACAGACGTAGCGTGGTGAAATTTCTCTTGGCCGGGTTGGCATTGCCGACGCCACTTATAGCGTATGCCTCACAAGCAGTGCGGCGTGTGAGTGTCAGTCGGGTGCAAGGTTCGACCACGCTGCTGTTTGACCTCAGCGGGCCAGTCATCGCCAACAGCTTTACCCTCGAGTCGCCGCCCCGCGTGGTGATTGACCTCAAACGCGCGGTGTTGGCAGCACCCTTGGAAGGGCTGGTGCTGGACGGCACGCCTGTCACCGCCATCCGCAGCGGCAAAACCCCGGCGGGTGATCTGCGCATCGTACTGGACCTGGCAGATGCCGGTGTGCGCGCTGCGCTCAGGCCCCTGTCGGCCAATGGCCACCGCCTGGAGCTACAACTGACGGGCCAGCCGGCGAAAGCAGTTGCCTCATCAGCTGTCACGCCAAGCGCCCCCGAACGCCCGGTAGCCAAGCGCAATAGGGACCTGCTTGTGGTCATTGATGCTGGCCACGGTGGCAAAGACCCCGGCGCGGTGGGTTCCAAGGGTGAACAAGAGAAGATCGTTGCGCTGCAAATCGCCAAGCTGCTGGCCAAGCGTATCGACGCGCAAAAGGGCTACAAGGCCAAGCTGGTGCGTACCGATGACATCTTTATTCCGCTGCGCAAGCGTGCCGAAGTGGCCCAGAAGCTCGATGCCGATCTGTTTATCTCCGTGCATGCGGATGCGGCGCCGAGGTTGACGGCGTCAGGTGCGTCGGTCTTTGCGCTCTCGCAAAACGGGGCGACGTCTTCGATGGCGCGCTGGATGGCGGATCGTGAAAACGACGCCGATTCGGTGGGCGGCGGCTTAAACGTCAAGCTGCACAAGGACGACCCGATGGTGGCGGGCGTGCTGCTGGACATGTCGATGAACGCGACCATCTCCACCAGCCTGGACCTGGGGCATCAGGTGCTGTCACAACTGGGCGGCGTTGCACGGCTGCATCAATCCAGGGTTGAGCAGGCCGGGTTTGCCGTGCTCAAGTCGGCGGCGGTGCCGTCGATTCTGGTGGAGACCGGGTTCATTTCCAACGTCAACGATTGCCAGCGGCTGCATGACACCCGCCACCAACGCAAAATTGCCGAGGCGATCTTTGCCGGGGTAGACCAGTACTTCCGTCAGCGCCCGCCCGCTGACAGCCTGATCGCGGCCAAGGTCAGAAACGAGTCTGCCTGAGCCCGCAAACGGGTCACGCTTCGATAGAGGAGTGATGGCCCGTAATCAGCCACACGTCATTGATGCGTTCGAAGGTGAACAGGAACCGCGCCGGTACCAGGCGCTGTTCGTTGTTTGCCCGGTAGGCAAAGGTGTAAAGGCCGCCCACGACCACGGTGCCGAGTTTGCGGCTGACGCGCTTTTTGAACACCTGGATGTCACACACCAGCCCCTCATTGGCCAAAAAGTTCTCGAAATAGTTACGGCGGCTGTCGTCGCAATCACGCACCTGATTGGACAAAGTCGGCACCAGGATGGCGTCGGGGGCATACAGCGCGAGGATTTGTTCGACGTCACGGGTGGCAATGGTTGCAGCCCAGCGGAAGAGGGCGGCTTTGGCACCTACGAGGCATGCCAGTTCGGTATCGGCAAACGGTTCGTTGGCTGGCGGTGAGGAAGGGGCTTGGCTCATCAAGGCTGACCTATGGGGGTTCTAAAGTGCGGAAACGCCCCCATGCTACAGCATTGTTGTTACTTTATAACGTGCAAGTTACAAGTTGTTTCTGAGACGCGCAGGTGGCGATGAATGCATCGCCGCCTGCGCAGCCAGGCCTCACGGCGCGAACGGCATCTCGCGCTTGTGGTGGGTCTTCTCATAGGTGCTGCAGATGATATTGAACGCCTCTTCGCGCACCGGCTCGCCGTGCAGGAACGCGTCAATCTCGGCATAGGTCACGCCATGGGAGACTTCGTCGGGTTTGCCCGGCGCGAGGTCTTCCAGGTCAGCGGTAGGGACTTTCTCGACCAGAAACTCTGGTGCACCCAAGTGACGGGCAATGGCCCGGACCTGGTGCTTTACCAGCCCGCTGAGCGGGGCAAGGTCGCACGAGCCATCGCCAAACTTGGTGAAAAAGCCCATCACGGCTTCGGCGGCGTGGTCGGTGCCGATCACCAGCCCGCCCGTGGCGCCAGCGATGGTGTATTGCGCCACCATGCGCATCCGCGCCTTGGTGTTGCCCAGCACAAAGTCCACGGTTTCTGGCTTTTTGCCTTCAAACGCGCTGACCTCAGCGGCCAGGGCTTTGACTGCCGGGCCGATGTTCACGGTCTGGCGCTCATCGGGGTTGATAAAGTCGACGGCCGCGGTGGCATCGGCTTCGTCTTGCTGCACGCCGTAGGGCAGGCGCACGGCAATAAAGCGGTATGCCTGATCGCCGGTCTGTTCGCGCAGCTGCTGCACGGCCTTCTGAGCCAGCAAGCCTGCGGTCAACGAGTCGACGCCGCCGCTGATGCCCAGCACCAGGGTCTTGAGCCTGGCGTTGTGCAGGCAGCACTGAATAAAGGTGATGCGCCGTGCAATCTCGGACTCAAGCGCGGCAGTGTCTTTAAACGGCGGTTGGACATTGAGATCTTCAGCAATCTGACGCTGTACGGCCTGCATGATTCACTCCTTGGAGGATTGTTCAGGAACATTGAAAACGTGGCGCAAATAGGCGGCGAAGTTTGGATCAGAGCAATGGGTCTTGCCCGGCTCATCCGAAATCTTGGCGACGGGTGAGCCATTACAGGCGGTCATTTTAAGCACGATGCTCATCGGCTCAACACCCGGAATGTCGCAGGTCAGGTTAGTCCCGATGCCGAAGCTGACGTTGATACGGCCACGCAACGCCCGGAAAATCTCCAGTGCGCGGGGTAACGTCAGGCTGTCGGAAAACACCAGGGTCTTGCTCATCGGGTCGATGCCCAGGTGATGGTAATGCGCAATGCATTTTTCGGCCCACACCACCGGGTCACCCGAGTCGTGGCGCAAACCGTCGAACAGTTTGGCGAAGTACAGATCAAAGTCGGCCAAAAAGGCGTCGGTGGTGATGCAGTCGGTCAGGGCGATGCCCAGCAGGCCCCGGTACTCACGCACCCAGCAATCGAGCGCGGCGCTTTGGCTGTCGATCAGGCGCGGGCCCAGTTGTTGGTGCGCCATGATCCATTCGTGGGCCATGGTGCCCAGCGGCTTCATGTCCAGCTCGCGGGACAGGTTGACGTTGCTGGTGCCGACAAAGCGCCCGGGGAAGTCATGCTTGAGCACCGTGACGACTTCTTCCTGCACCCGGTAAGAAAACCGGCGACGCGTGCCGAAATCGGCGACTTGCAACTCAGCCAGTTCGTCGGCATTGGCGTTGGCTTGCAGCCAGTCAAACTTGCGATACAACTGCTCGCGGGCCTCTCGCAGCAGCGTGCCGGCATAGCGTGAGCGGTTGCGCACTTCACTGACAATCGCCAGCAGCGGCACTTCAAACAGAATCACATGCAGCCACGGGCCGCGCAGGCGGATAAACAGCTCGCCGTTTTCGATGCCGGTGTGCACGTAGCGCAGGTTGAAGCGGAACAGGCCCAGAAAGCGGATGAAGTCGGGCTTCATAAACGTGATGCGTTCCAGAAAGCCGAGCTGGTCCGGGGTCATGCTCAGTTCGGCGAGGCGTTCGATCTGGTGGCGAATCTCGCTCAAGTACGGGCGCAGGTCCTCGCTGTTACGACAGCGGAACTCCCATTCGACTTCAACGTTGGGGTAGTTGTGCAGCACCGCCTGCATCATGGTCAATTTGTAGAAGTCGGTGTCGAGCAAGTTCTGCACGATGCGGTCGGCAAACACACTCTCGCTCATAGCGGCAATCTCCATGCTGCCCGTGCCTGATAGCCACGGCGTTCAGCTTTTTCAATGAATGGCGATAGTGGCGCATATTCGCAGACCGTATTGCCAGCGGTTTTTTCTCTCATCTGTAGGAGCGAGCTTGTCTCGCGATCTTTTGATCGTTTAAAAGATCGCGAGGCAAGCTCGCTCCTACAGGTCATCCAGATGTTCCATCATCCAGTTCACAAACGCCTTGACCTTCGGCACGCCCGCCGAATGTTCGGGGTAGGCCAGATAATACGCATCGCGGCTCGGCATCGGGTGCTGCCAGGCAATGACCAGCTTGCCTTCGCTCAGTTCCTCTTCCACCAGAAACCTCGGCAGCAGGGCCACGCCGCAGCCCACCTGCGCCGCGCGGATGCACATATAAAACGTGTCGAAACGTGGCCCGTGATAGCTGTGATCGGTGTGATAACCCTGGCTTTCAAACCATTCGTGCCAGGCCTGCGGGCGTGAGGCGTTTTGCAGCAGCACCAGGTCGGTGAGTTGCGTCGGGTCGTCGAAGGGGCGCTCGGGCAAGCTTGACGGCGCGCACACGGCTACCAGTTCTTCACCGAACAACCTCACGGACTCGGTGCCGGGCCGCGACCCCTGGCCAAAATAGAACGCCAGATCACTGCGCCCTTGCAGCAAGTCATCGGCAGGTTGTTCGTTGCACACGTCCAGATGAATATGTGGGTGCCGCAGCCGCCAGCCCTTGAGGCGCGGCATCAGCCAGCGGGCGCCAAAGGTCGACGGCGTCGACACGCGCAGCACCTCGGTTTCGCCGCCATATGAGCGCAGGGTGTGGGTCGACATCTCGACTTGGGTCAGGATTTTTCGGACTTCTACCAGGTACAAGTCGCCAGCGGGTGTCAGTTGCAGGCGGCGCCGCACCCGGCGGAACAACAAGTGCTGAAGCAGCTCTTCCAGCTGCGCGACCTGCTTGCTGACTGCACTTTGGGTCAGGTTCAGCTCTTCGGCGGCGCGGGTAAAGCTCAGGTGCCGGGTCACCGCCTCAAAACACTGCAACGCCGTGATCGATGGCAGATAACGCTTGTTCAGCATAAAGACCCCCCAGTGCTGGTTGTTCGCCGACTTTACCCGTGCAGCATGAATTTTCGGAATGATATCTCGCTTAAAGGTCGTTTGTTACCGCCGGATGAGCCAGCTACAACTAAAGGCCTAAGAACCTGATTATTGAATCTAAGGAGTGCCCCATGGTTGCTGCATTACTGGATCGTCTTGGCGTGAACCCGGCGCTGTATCAACGCGGCAAGCAGCCGGTTTACACGCCGATTGATGGCAGCCAGATTGGCACCGTGCAGTGGGAAGGGGCGGCCGAGGTTGAACAGCACGTGACCCGCGCTGAACATGCATTTGAGGCCTGGCGCAAAGTCCCGGCGCCGCGCCGGGGTGAACTGGTGCGCCAGTTCGGTGACCTGTTGCGTGAATACAAGGCGGACCTGGGCGAACTGGTGTCGTGGGAAGCGGGTAAAATCACTCAGGAAGGCCTGGGCGAAGTGCAGGAGATGATCGACATCTGCGACTTCGCCGTCGGCCTGTCGCGTCAGCTCTACGGCCTGACCATCGCCTCGGAACGTCCGGGCCACCACATGCGTGAAACCTGGCACCCGCTGGGCGTGGTCGGGGTGATCAGCGCCTTTAACTTCCCGGTCGCCGTGTGGGCGTGGAACACCACGCTGGCGCTGGTGTGCGGCAACGCGGTGATTTGGAAGCCGTCCGAGAAAACCCCGCTGACTGCGCTGGCCTGTCAGGCGCTATTCGACCGCGTTCTCAGCAACTTCAGCGACGCGCCCCAGTACCTGAGCCAAGTGGTGATCGGTGGTCGCGACGCCGGTGAGGCCTTGGTCGATGACCCGCGTGTCGCGCTGATCAGCGCCACCGGCAGCACCCGCATGGGCCGCGAAGTGGCGCCTAAAATCGCCGCGCGTTTTGCCCGCAGCATTCTTGAACTGGGCGGCAACAACGCGATGATCCTCGGCCCCAGCGCCGATCTGGACATGGCCGTGCGCGCCATCCTGTTCAGCGCCGTCGGCACCGCCGGGCAGCGTTGCACCAGCCTGCGCCGGTTGATCGCACACGAATCGGTCAAAGCAGACATCGTCACCCGGCTCAAAGCGGCGTACTCCAAAGTGCGCATCGGCCACCCGCTGGAAGGCAATCTGGTCGGCCCGCTGATCGACCAACACAGCTTTGAAAACATGCAAAACGCCCTGGAACAAGCCCTGAGCGAAGGCGGGCGGGTGTTTGGCGGCGAGCGCCAACTGGCCAGCCAATACCCGGATGCGTACTACGTGGCCCCGGCCATTGTGGAAATGCCGGAACAAAGCGAAGTGGTGTGCAGCGAAACCTTTGCACCGATCCTGTACGTGATCGGCTACAGCGACTTTGCCGAAGCCTTGCGCCTGAACAACGCCGTGCCGCAAGGCTTGTCATCGTGCGTGTTCACCACCGACGTGCGCGAGGCCGAGCAATTCATGTCGGCCACTGGCAGCGACTGCGGTATCGCCAACGTCAACATTGGCCCGAGCGGTGCAGAGATCGGCGGCGCCTTTGGTGGCGAAAAAGAAACCGGCGGCGGCCGAGAATCCGGCTCCGACGCCTGGCGCGGCTACATGCGCCGCCAGACCAACACCGTGAACTACTCGCTGGAACTGCCGTTGGCGCAGGGTATTACGTTTGACTAACTGACGAGCACACCGTAGGAGCTGCCGCAGGCTGCGATCTTTCAAGATCAAAAGATCGCAGCCTGCGGCAACTCCTACGAATGAGGTCAGATCATCACCCGGTTTCATTGCTGGAGCCCCCCATGCCACTACAAGAACAATGCTTATGGGAAACCCTGACGCCTCAACGTCCGCAAGCGCCCGCGTTTAAGGGCGAATTGAGCGTTGATGTGTGCGTCATCGGCGCCGGGATCACCGGTTTGTCCGCCGCCATCCATTTGCTCGAACAAGGCAAAAGCGTGTGCGTGCTTGAGGCCCACCGTACAGGGCACGGCGGGTCCGGGCGCAACGTCGGGCTGGTCAACGCCGGGATGTGGATCCCGCCGGACGACATCGAGGCCGGTTTTGGTGAGGCCGTCGGCAGCCAGCTCAATCGCATGCTCGGCGCCGCACCGTCGCTGGTGTTCAGCCTTGTCGACAAGTACCGCATCGACTGCCAGTTACGCCGCGAAGGCACGCTGCACATGGCCCACAACGCCCGTGGCGAAGCAGACTTGCGCAGCCGCGAGCAACAATGGAAACGCCGTGGCGCGCCGGTCGAGCTGCTCACCGGCTCTGCCTGTGAAGCCGCCACCGGCACTAAAAAAATTGCCGCCGCCTTGCTCGACCGCCGCGCCGGTACGCTCAACCCCATGGCCTACACCTCGGGGCTGGCGAAAGCCGGCAGTGATCTGGGCGGGCGCCTGTTTGATCATTCGCCGGTCACCGGGCTGGAACGCCAGGGCGCGCACTGGTCGGTGCAAACGGCACACGGAGCGGTCAGCGCTGAACAGGTGGTGCTGGCTTCCAATGCGTACACCGAAGGCGAATGGACTGACCTGCGGCGTAACTTTTTCCCCGGTTACTACTACCAGGTGGCCTCTAAACCCCTGACCGATGACAGCGCCAAAAGCATCTTGCCCGGCGGCCAAGGGTCGTGGGACACGCGCCAGGTGCTCAGCAGCATTCGCCGCGACGCCGAGGGCCGTTTATTGCTCGGCAGCCTGGGCAACGGCAATCAAAAACCCGCCTGGTTCTTGAAGGCCTGGGCTGACCGCGTGCAACAGCATTACTTCCCGTCGTTGAAAGGCGTGGAGTGGGAGTGCACCTGGACCGGCTGCATCGCCTTCACCCCTGATCACTTGATGCGTTTATTCGAGCCCGCGCCCGGTTTAGTGGCGGTCACAGGCTATAACGGTCGCGGCGTGACCACCGGCACTGTGGTGGGCAAAGCGTTCGCAGACTACCTGTGTCACGGCGATGCCAACGCGCTGCCAATTCCTTTTTCGGCCATGCAATCGGTGCCGCATGCGGGCTTGCGCAGCTGTTTGTATGAGGCGGGATTCTCGCTTTATCACGCTGGCCAATGCCTGAGAATTGTTATCTAAGCGTGATATTTAATCGCCAGCACGACGTTTGCGCGAACAGCGACTAGCCTCAAGTGGTGCGCCATGTAGCAGTGATGCACCGCGAGTGTGCAGATCGGTGACGCGATGGGTTACAAGGAGAATGCCAAGGCTAGCGCAACCCGGTTGCAACGTGTGTTGAGCCTGGTGGCGCTTTAAACACATAAACGGTTTTACCTTCCTCGGTTTAGACGGTTGCACGCCCAATGAAAAAGGGCCCGAAACAGTCGACATAACAATAAAACAACGGCTTTTCCCAGAATAAAAAACCAATGGCACGCGCCTTGCTCAGCGCTTTATGTGAAGTCGCAGTGCCAACTAAAAAAACTCAGGAGCACCACCTCATGTCGCAGACGTTCTACAAGAAAGGTTTTCTGGCTCTCGCGGTAGCGGCCGCGTTGGGCGTTTCTTCGTTTGTTCAGGCCGATGTGAAAATCGGTGTAGCGGGGCCGATGACCGGCGCCAACGCGGCATTTGGCGAGCAATACATGACCGGGGCGAAAGCGGCGGCTGAGGTTATAAACGCCAAGGGCGGGATCAACGGCGAGAAAATCGTCCTGGTGGCCGGTGACGATGCTTGCGAGCCCAAACAGGCAGTGGCGGTGGCCAACCGGTTGGTCGATCAGGACAAGGTCGCCGGGGTGATCGGCCATTTCTGCTCCTCCAACACCATTCCGGCGTCTGAGGTGTACGCCGACGCGGGCGTGATCATGATCACGCCGGGTTCTACTAACCCGCAGGTGACTGAGCGTGGCCTGGACGCGGTGTTCCGCATGTGCGGGCGTGATGACCAGCAAGGCATTGTGGCCGGGGACTACATTGTCGATGTGCTCAAGGGCAAGAAAGTCGCGGTCATCAACGACAAGGACACCTACGGCAAAGGCCTGGCTGACGCCACCAGCGCGCAGTTGACCAAGCGCGGCGTCAAGCCGGTGCTTGAAGAGGGCCTGACCCGTGGCGAGAAAGACTTCAGCGCCCTGGTCACCAAAATCCGCGCGTCCGGCGCCGACGTCGTGTATTTCGGCGGTCTGCACCCGGAAGCTGGCCCGCTGGTGCGTCAACTGCGTGAAGCGGGCCTCAAGGACGTGAAGTTCATGTCTGACGATGGCGTGGTCACCGACGAACTGGTCTCCACCGCAGGCGGCAAGCAGTACGTTGACGGCGTGTACATGACCTTCGGCGCCGACCCGCGCCTGCTGCCGGACAGCAAGGCCGTGGTCGAAGAGTTCCGTAAAGCTGGCAAAGAGCCAGAAGGCTACACCCTGTACGCCTACGCTTCCCTCCAGGCCCTGGCGGATGCCTTCAATGGCGCCAAATCCAACAAAGGTGAAGACGCCGCCAAGTGGCTCAAGGCCAACCCTGTTGCCACCGTCATGGGCAAGAAAGAGTGGGACGCCAAAGGCGACCTCAAAGTCTCTGACTACGTGGTTTACCAGTGGGACAAAGACGGCAAGTACCACCAGTTGGAACAGCAGAAGTGAGATGAGCTGCTCGCTTGAACGGCGCTTTGCGTCCGTTCAGGCGGGAATGAGTCTGCACAACCTGCCTTTTTTCCAGGAGCTGCGTAAACCGCACCACCCAGGTTAATACCTGTCAGTTAAGCGAACGCTGTTTTAAATGCAGCAAAAAACCTGTGGGAGCCTGGCTTGCCAGCGATACAGGCGATGCGGTCTTTGTGTTGAACCGCGTCGATACCATCGCGGGCAAGCCCGCTCCCACAGGTGATACGCGTTAACGGGCCGGCATCAACCATCCAGGCCGCTTTTGGCGGTGTGGCGGGCGCGAGTTTGCGCAATCGCTCAACTGCGTGAGATTGCGTTATGGACGGTATTTTCCTGCAGCAACTGCTGAACGGCCTGACCCTCGGGTCTGTCTACGGCCTGATCGCCATCGGCTACACAATGGTCTACGGCATCATCGGCATGATCAACTTCGCCCACGGCGAGGTGTACATGATTTCCGCTTACCTCGCGGCAATCAGTCTGGCTCTGCTGGCGTACTTCGGTATCGAATCCTTCCCATTACTGATGTTGGGCACCCTGATCTTCACCGTGGTGGTCACCGGCGTGTATGGCTGGGTGATCGAACGCGTGGCCTACAAACCGCTGCGCAACTCGACCCGGCTGGCGCCGCTGATCAGCGCCATCGGCATTTCGCTGATCCTGCAAAACTACGTGCAAATCGCCCAAGGCTCGCGCCAACAGGGCGTACCGACGCTGCTGAGCGGCGCCTGGCGCGTCGATATCGGCACCGGCTTTGTGCAACTCACCTACACCAAAGTCTTCATCCTGATCGCCGCGTTTGTCGGCATGGGCTTGCTGACCTACATCATCAAGTACACCAAGCTGGGCCGCATGTGCCGGGCCACGCAACAAGACCGCAAAATGGCCTCGATTCTGGGGATCAACACCGACCGGGTCATTTCCTACGTGTTCGTCATCGGCGCCGCCATGGCCGCGCTGGCCGGTGTACTGATCACCATGAACTACGGCACGTTCGACTTTTATGCCGGCTTCATCATTGGCATCAAAGCGTTTACCGCTGCGGTACTCGGCGGGATCGGATCACTGCCCGGCGCCATGCTCGGCGGGATCATCCTGGGGGTATCCGAGTCACTTTTTGCCGGGTTGATTAACTCGGACTACAAGGACGTGTTCAGCTTCTCACTGCTGGTGGTGATTCTGATTTTCCGTCCCCAAGGCCTGCTGGGTCGTCCACTCGTGGCGAAGGTGTAAGTATGTCTGCAGCCATTAATAAACCGATTGATATCAAAAAGAGCGTCGTCGATTCGATCCTCGCGGGGTTGATCTCACTGATTGTGTTCGGGCCGATCGTGGGGGTCGTGCTCGACGGCTACAGCTTTAACCTGCAACCGGCGCGCGTCGGCTGGCTGGTGGCAATTGTGATGGTCGGGCGCTTTGCCCTGAGCCTGTTCCTGCAAACCTCCCGCGGCCTGAAGATTCTCCACGGGTTTGAATCCACTGGTTCAGGCGTTCACGTGTTGCCGCCAGACTACAAATCGCGGCTGCGCTGGATCATCCCGCTGCTGATCGTGATTGCCATCGTGTTCCCGTTCTTCGCCAATAAATACGTGCTGAC
Source organism: Pseudomonas sp. FSL R10-0399 (assembly GCF_009600165.1). NCBI lineage: Bacteria > Pseudomonadati > Pseudomonadota > Gammaproteobacteria > Pseudomonadales > Pseudomonadaceae > Pseudomonas > Pseudomonas sp. FSL R10-0399. The sequence continues at coordinate 34,673 of NZ_WIWK01000026.1, read as the reverse complement.
CGTGGTGATTCTGGGGCTGATCTACGTGTTGCTGGGCCTTGGGCTGAACATCGTGGTGGGCCTGGCGGGGTTGCTCGACCTCGGTTACGTGGCGTTCTACGCCATTGGTGCCTACGGTCTGGCGCTGGGTTATCAATACCTGGGGCTGGGTTTTTGGTCGGTGCTGCCGCTGGCGGCGATTGCGGCGGCGCTGGCGGGGTGCATTCTCGGGTTTCCGGTGCTGCGCATGCACGGCGACTACCTGGCCATCGTGACCCTGGGCTTTGGTGAAATCATCCGCCTGGTGCTCAACAACTGGCTGTCGTTTACCGGCGGGCCCAACGGCATGCCGGTGCCATCGCCGACCTTTATGGGCCTGGAATTTGGTCGGGTGGCCAAAGAGGGCGGGATACCGTTTCACCAGTTCTTCGGGTTGGACTACAACCCCAACGTCAAATTCCTGTTTATCTACATCGTGCTGTTTTTGGTGGTGCTGCTGGTGCTCTACATCAAGCACCGCTTGACCCGCATGCCGATTGGCCGGGCGTGGGAAGCACTGCGCGAAGACGAAATCGCCTGCCGCGCCATGGGCCTGAACCACGTGCTGGTCAAGCTCTCTGCGTTCACCCTGGGGGCATCGACCGCAGGCCTGGCCGGGGTGTTTTTCGCCAGTTACCAAGGCTTCGTCAACCCGTCCTCGTTTACCTTCTTTGAGTCGGCGCTGATTCTCGCGATTGTGGTGCTCGGCGGCATGGGCTCGACGGTGGGCGTGGTGATTGCCGCGTTCGTCCTGACCGTAGCCCCGGAGCTGTTGCGCAGCTTTGCCGAATACCGCGTGTTGCTGTTCGGCGTGTTGATGGTGCTGATGATGATCTGGCGCCCGCGTGGCCTGATCCGTATCAGCCGTGTCGGGGTAACACCGCGTAAAGGAGTGGCGCCATGAGCAAGCCTTTGATGGACAAAGACGTGGTGCTCTCGGTCGACAAACTGATGATGCACTTTGGTGGGATCAAAGCCCTGAGTGACGTCAGCCTCAAGGTCAAACGTAACTCGATCTTTGCCTTGATCGGCCCGAATGGCGCGGGCAAAACCACGGTGTTCAACTGCTTGACCGGGTTTTACAAAGCCACCGGCGGCAAGATCGAAATCACCGCCCGTGGCGCCCACACTAACGTGATCAAGCTGTTGGGCGAGCCGTTCAAGCTCAGCGACTTTGTCTCACCGAAAACCTTTGCCAGCCGCCTGTTCTACAAAATGTTCGGTGGCACCCATTTGGTTAACCGCGCAGGGCTGGCCCGTACCTTCCAGAACATTCGCCTGTTCAAGGAAATGTCCGTGCTGGAAAACCTGCTGGTGGCGCAGCACATGTGGGTCAACCGCAACCTGCTGGCGGGCATCCTCAACACCAAGGGTTATCGTAAATCTGAAAGCGATGCCCTCGACCATGCGTTCTACTGGCTGGAAGTGGTTGATCTGGTCGACTGCGCCAACCGGCTGGCCGGTGAATTGTCGTACGGTCAGCAGCGGCGCCTGGAAATCGCCCGGGCCATGTGCACGCGGCCGCAGATCATTTGCCTCGACGAGCCCGCTGCCGGGCTCAACCCCCAGGAAACCGAAGCCTTGAGCGCGATGATTCGCCTGCTGCGCGATGAACACGACCTGACGGTGGTCCTGATTGAGCACGACATGGGCATGGTCATGAGCATTTCTGATCACATCGTGGTGCTCGACCACGGCAACGTGATCGCCGAGGGCGGGCCGGAAGCGATTCGCAACGACCCCAAAGTGATTGCAGCCTATCTGGGTGCTGATGAAGAGGAGCTGATATGACGAGCACGATCCTCGAACTCAAGGAGCTGGATGTGCACTACGGGCCGATTCAGGCCCTGAAAAAAGTCTCGCTGCACATCGAAGAGGGCGAAACCGTGAGCCTGATCGGCTCCAACGGCGCGGGCAAGTCGACGCTGCTGATGTCGATCTTTGGTCAACCCCGCGCCAGCGGCGGGCAGATTCTGTACCGGGGCGTGGACATCACCCAGAAGTCCTCGCACTACATCGCCTCCAACGGCATTGCCCAATCGCCAGAAGGGCGGCGCGTGTTTCCGGACATGACCGTGGAAGAAAACCTGCTGATGGGCACCATCCCCATTGGCGACAAGCACGCCAGCGAAGACATGCAGCGCATGTTCGAGCTGTTTCCGCGGCTCAAGGAGCGGCGCACCCAGCGGGCCATGACCATGTCGGGCGGCGAGCAGCAAATGCTCGCCATTGCCCGGGCGTTGATGAGCCGACCCAAGTTGCTGTTGCTGGATGAACCGAGCCTGGGGCTGGCGCCGATTGTGGTGAAACAGATCTTTGCCACCTTGCGAGAACTGGCCAAGACCGGCATGACCATCTTTCTGGTGGAACAAAACGCCAACCACGCCCTGCGTTTATCCGACCGCGCCTACGTGATGGTCAACGGCGAAATTCGCCTGACCGGCACCGGCAAGGACCTGCTGAGCAACGAAGAAGTGCGCAACGCCTACTTGGGCGGGCATTAAGGTAGACACATAACCCCATGCGTAGGAGCTGCCGCAGGCTGCGATCTTTTGATTTTTTCAAAGCAAAAGATCGCAGCCTGCGGCAGCTCCTACGGAGGGGTTGCTGCAAATTGTGGAAAACAATATTGCAACCCTACTAAAGCGCGACATATAGACGCGATAAATCCCTGTTTTGTCATCATTTTGACTTGTCCCCGTTTGCTGTGGAGGCGGCTGTGGGTAACGTGGGAGTAGTTGGCTGAAGCCCACGTTATACAAGGCTTTCAGCGCTGTGGTTGTTTTTTGATCAGCGGTTTTTGCTGGATGTGCTGCGTGATTTGTCAACAGGTTTATTGGCATATGCGGTGTTTTAAAATGCTGTCACCAACCTGTGGATAAGTCTGTGATTAAACTCTGGAAAGAACGCGGCAGACGGCGTAATGACTGGCTTGTGGCTATCGTTGTGCTGTAACGGTTCTGCACTCTTTTGGGGCGTTTGCATGCCGGGTGTGTGCAGGTCAAGTTAAAAACACTTCAAGCGGCGCTACAGGCCTTGTGCACAAAGGCTTTTGCGCCATTCGAGTTGCCCCCAAAGACTGTGGGCGGGCCTGTGGATAAGATGAGTGTAAACAGCGCCAGCCCATACAGACCGTGGCCTGCAAAGGTTTGGTTGTTTTTTGTACAAATTCTCGGCCTTGCTGCTGACTCTTGAGCCGGGCATTCTGCTGTGGATCTTATTTCAACGGCGGCCCAAGCCCGCCAGCCAAGGAGAACACGATGACTTCCACGTTGTTTATTACCGGCGCTACCTCCGGATTTGGTGAGGCGTGTGCGCGCAAATTTGCCCAAGCCGGCTGGAAGCTGGTCCTGACTGGCCGCCGCGAAGAGCGCCTGAACGCGTTGTGCGAAGAACTGTCCCAGCACACCGAAGTGCATGGCCTGGTGGTGGACGTGCGTGATCGTGCCGCCATGGAGCACGCCATTGCCAACCTGCCGCCTTCGTTCAGCAAGCTGCGCGGACTTATCAACAACGCCGGTCTGGCCCTGGGCACAGACCCGGCGCCCAAGTGCGACCTCGACGATTGGGAAACCATGGTCGACACCAACATCAAGGGCCTGATCTACACCACCCGCCTGCTGCTGCCGCGCCTGATCGCCTACGGCCGGGGTGCCGGTATCGTCAACCTGGGTTCCGTGGCGGGCAGTTACCCGTACCCGGGCAGCCACGTGTACGGCGGCACCAAAGCGTTCGTGAAACAGTTCTCGCTGAACCTGCGCTGCGATTTGCAGGGCACCGGCGTTCGCGTCAGCAACGTTGAGCCAGGCCTGTGTGAAAGCGAGTTCTCGCTGGTGCGTTTTGCCGGTGACCAGGCGCGTTACGACGCGACCTACCAAGGGGCTGAGCCGATCCAGCCGCAAGACATTGCCGAGACGATTTTCTGGGTGCTCAACACCCCGGCGCACATCAATATCAACCGTCTGGAACTGATGCCGGTCACCCAGTCGTGGAGCGGTTTTGCCATCGAGCGCCGCGCCAAGGAGTAAACTGGCGCCTGCCAGCCTACCCGCGACCTCCCAAAGAGGTCGCATTCAACCGGGCTGAAAGGAGTTTGTGTGAGTAACCGTGGTGAGCAGCAACTGCTCAAACAATCAACCGTTCTAATGTTCGCTGTGGCCATTGCCGGCATCGTGACCGGCTTCGTTTCGGGGTCGCAATCCATCTTGTTCGATGGCTTTTTCTCGCTGATCGCGACCTTCATCAAAGTGCTGATGCTGATAACCGCACAGCTGATCGCCAAAGAAAGTAACCAGCGTTTCCAGTTCGGCTTCTGGCACCTTGAACCCATGGTGCTGTTGATCGAAGGCAGCTTTTTGCTGTTGATCGCGATCTACGCCTTTCTCAACGGCGTGTTCGGCATCATCAATGGCGGGCGCGATATCGAGCTGGGGCTGGTGATCGTCTACGCGGCGGTATTTACCGTCGTCGAATTCGGCTACTACTTCTGGATCCGCCACAAAAACCGCACCCTCAAATCAACCTTGATCCAGTTCGACAACATCAGTTGGCTGGTCGACGCCATGTTGTCGGCGGGGCTGTTGATAAGTTTCGTCACCGCTTTGGTGCTCAAGCAGCAAGGTTATGCACAGTGGGCGGCGTACGTGGACCCGGCGATCTTGATCTTGCTGGCGCTCAGCATGCTTGCACCGGCGTTTAAAATCCTCCGGCCCGCCTTGCGCGATGTACTGGGCATCGCCCCGGACGCGCTGGATGACAAAGTACGTGATGTGCTCGAAGCCGTCTCGGCGCGGCATGGTTTTGAAGGCTACAAAACCTATGTGCAAAAGCACGGGCGGGCGCGTTTTATTGAGATCCACATTGTGTTGCCGGCGGGTTATCCACTGGCCGGTGTGCAGACCCTGGATGCACTGCGTGAAGAAATCTCGGGGATGCTGGGCACGGCCGACAGTGCACGCTGGCTGACCATCAGCTTTACCGGGGATCGCAAGTGGATTGCGTAACCTGGGTTTGATGATCTTTTAATGTGGGAGCGGGCTTGCTCGCGATGAAATCAGCGTGGTCTGTCTGACAAACCGCGTCGTCCGCATCGCGAGCAAGCCCGCTCCCACAGGGTGAAGTGTCAGCTTATGTACTGCGCCAACCCACTGTAGCAGGTGGCCAGGTGATACGGCGTGGTTGACGGCATGTCTTCGCGGTTGACGTTGCCCTGGCCGTCGCGGCACTCGTACCAGCCGCCTGTGTATAAAAAGCGCTGCTGCAATGCCAGCAATTGGCGCTGCACACGTTCGGCGCCTTCTGGGCGCAAGGTCAGGGCGCGCAAGTACTCGGCCTGAGCCCAGATGCGCTGGGTGCCATCACGCAGGGTTCCGTCCGGTGCCAGCATGCCGCACACCGCGCCGGTCTGCGGGTCTACACCGACTTGCTCGGCAAAGCCAAACGCGCGGTCCAGCGAGCCATGCAGGGCGGTGCCGCGCAGCAGCGGCGACGAGGCCAGCAAGAACAACCATTCAAACTGATGCCCCGGCTCAAACCAGTTATCCACAGCACCGCGTGGCTTCTCCAGCATCACGTTATGCACAGGCTCGATAAAGTGCTGTTGCATGCCGTCGGTCAGTGCCAGCAGGGCGCTCAGTACCGTTGGGTCTTCGCGCACCGACAGCGTCGCCAAAAAGGCTTCGGCCAGGTGCATCAACGGGTTCTGCAACGGCCCGCTGCCCAGTGACGACCAGTCTTGCTCAAGGCTGGCTTCGTACAAGCCGTTGCCCGTGCTGAACTGCTCCAGTACCACTTGCAGGGCGGCATTGAGCACCGACTCCACCAGCGGCTCACGCACTTTGGCCCAGTAATGGGCGCAGGCGAAGATGATGAAGGCGTGGGTGTACAGGTCTTTGCGTTGATCCAGCGGCGCGCCGTGGGGGTCGATGCTGTAGAACCAGCCGCCGTGTTCGGCATCGTGAAAGTGGCTCTGCAACGAACGGAACAGCGCCGCAGCACGCTCGGCGGCGTCCGGGAACGCCGGGTCGTCGATCAGGCTGGCAAACACATACAACTGGCGTGCACAGGCCATGGCGCGATAGCGCTGGGGCGGCAGCGGTTGATGGGCGGGGCTGAGCGCCTCGTAAGGCAGTGCCAGTTCGGCGTTCCAGCCGGGGCCTTGCCACAGCGGCACGATGACCTGACGGAAATGTGCTTGCACGGCCGCAAAGGTTGCGGTCAGTTCTGGCGAAAAGGCGGAGTTGGCTACATCAGGCATCGGCGGACGTCGTCACGGCTGGGGCGTTTGCGCGACATGATACACCGTGAGCCTGAACTCTGTAGGAGCGAGCTTGCCTCGCGATCTTTTGAACGTTTAAAAGATCGCGAGGCAAGCTCGCTCCTACACAGGGTTTAAGACACCAGCAGGCCCTGTTTCTCGATAAACGCCACGATGGTGTCCAGGCCGTGCCCGGTCTTCTGGTTGCTGAATACAAACGGCTTGCCGTTGCGCATGCGCGTAGTGTCGCTGTTCATCAGCTCCAGCGACGCACCTACCAACGGCGCGAGGTCAATTTTGTTGATCACCAGCAAGTCAGACTTGCAGATCCCCGGCCCGCCCTTGCGCGGTAACTTATCTCCGGCCGACACGTCGATCACGTAGATGGTCAGGTCCGACAGCTCCGGGCTGAAGGTGGCGGACAAGTTATCCCCACCCGATTCCACCAGAATCAGATCCAGCCCCGGAAAGCGCCGGTTCAACTGGTCTACCGCTTCGAGGTTGATCGAGGCGTCTTCGCGGATGGCCGTGTGCGGGCAACCGCCGGTTTCGACACCAATGATGCGCTCAGGCGCCAACGCCTCGTTGCGCACCAGAAAATCAGCGTCTTCGCGGGTGTAAATGTCGTTGGTGACCACTGCCAGGTTGTATTTGTCGCGCAGCGCCAGGCACAGGGCCAGGGTCAGCGCCGTTTTGCCGGAGCCCACCGGGCCACCGATGCCGACACGCAAAGGGTGTGTGTTCATTACATTCTCCTAGGAACGAAACAGGCGGCTGTACTGGCGCTCGTGGGCCATGCTTGCCAAAGACAGGCCGAAAGCGGCGCTGCCCAAGTGGGATAAATCGAGAGAGCTGGCGTGCTGCTGGGCTTGCTGCAATGTCGGCGACAACTCGCTGGTCATGCGCTGAGCCGCTTGCTGGCCCAGCGGCAAGGTTTTCATCAGCACCGCCAATTGGTTTTCCAGCCAGCTCCACAGCCAGGCGGCGAGGGCGTCTTGCGGGCTGATGCCCCAGGCGCGTGCGGCCAATGCCCAGCCAAGGGCCAGATGCGGCTCGTGTTGTTGTGCGAGAAACAGCCGGGCTGGGTCGTCCAGCTCGGGCAGGCCGTTGAGCAATTGCTGCAACGAGTAGCCCATTTGCCGGCTTTCCTGGTGCAGCTCGCGGGTTTCACGGCTGGCGCGGTGCTCGTCGCAAAAACGCTGCAAGGCGCTCCAGTCCTGGTCGGCAGCGGCCTGACAATGGGCCAGCAACAGCGGGGCTTCAAAGCGCGCAAGGTTGAGCAGCAACTGGTCGCGGATCCACCGTGCCGCCGTGATCGGGTCGTTGACGCGGCCATCGTCCACGGCCATTTCCAGCCCTTGGGAATAGCTGTAGCCGCCAATCGGCAACTGCGGGCTGGCCAGGCGCAATAGCGCCCATGCCGGATTCACAAACGCACACCAAACTGATGCAGGCGCGGCGCGTAGTTGAAGTCTTCTTCGCCCGCCCGTGAATGGTGATGCCCGCCGCCGTAGGCGCCATGTTCTGGCTGGAACGGTGCTTCAATAGATTCGGTGGTCGCGCCCAGTTGATCGAGCATGGCCTTGAGGACGTAATCGTCGAGCAGGCGCAGCCAGCCATCACCGACTTGCAAGGCCACGTGGCGGTTGCCCAGGTGATAAGCGGCGCGGGTCAGTTCAAAGGCGTTGGGGCAGGTGACGTGCAGCAGTTTTTCGGGGCTGGCGCACACGCGCACGATGCGCCCGTCCTGCGCTTGCAGAAAATCACCGTCACGCAGCGGCGGCTGGCCGCGCTCAAGGAACAGGCCAACGTCTTCGCCTTCATGGCTAAAGCAGCGCAGGCGACTTTTGCTGCGGGCTTCGAAATTCAAATGAAGCTCGGCGCTCCACACGGGGTGGGTTTCGACTTTGCGATGAATCACCAACATTGGAAGGCTTCCTGCAATTAACAATAGAACAGGCACAGCAAGGTGCTTGCCAACCTGGGGCAGGCGGCAAACTGTAGGCCCAAACACAGTGCAGAAAGATGAAGATGTTCTAAAAAAGTGCGGATAAGCAGGCGGTGCGCACCAATTGAGTGCGCGCGGTTATTCGGTGCTGCCCAGCCCTTGCCAATGCTTGAGCCCGATAAAGATAAAGCGCAGTTGCTGGCTGATTTTGGCTTGCGGCTGCAAGTAATCGGGCAGCGCCTCGGCCGGAGGGTCGATGATGTCTGGCAAGGCGGCGAACACGCTTTTCACCACCAGATCGGCAATCACCGTCAGCGCCGCGTGGTTCAAGTGCTGCAGCTTGGGCTTGGAACCGAGGTCGGTCGCCAGGTCCGACGTGATGTCTTCACGCAGCGCGCCAATGGCCTGGCGAACCGGCTGTGAGCCGCCATACTGCTCGCGGGCCAGAAACAAAAACTGTGAGCGGTTGGCCTCTACGACATCCAGAAAGATGCGCACCGAAGCGTTGATCACGCCGCCCATAAACAGCTCGTTATGGCGCACCAGGCGAATGGTTTCGCGAAAGGTCTGGCCCACTTCACTGACCAGCGCCAGGCCCAGTTGGTCCATGTCGCTGAAGTGGCGATAAAAGCCGGTAGGCACGATGCCCGCGGTTTTAGCGACTTCGCGCAGGCTCAAGCTACCAAAGCCGCGACCCGATTCCATCAAGTGGCGGGCAGCATCCATCAGCGCGAGGCGGGTTTGTTGCTTCTGTTCGGCGCGAGGCAGCATTGGGGCGGATGTTCCAGACAAGTACAGCCGGGCACTCTAGCAAATCGGCTTTGAAGGCAGTAGTGATGACATGCACAAACCCAGTGGGAGCGGGCTTGCTCGCGATGGCGGCGTTGCGGTTTATCGGGGCATCGACGTTGAAGCTATCGCGAGCAAGCCCGCTCCCACACGGTCATGCTCAGCTTGCACGCTGATTGCGCTCGGCCAGACGGTCCGCGCCGCCTTCAGCGACAAAGGTGCTGCCTTTGGTGCGATCGTAGCCATCTTCGGCCACGCGTTTGTGTTGGTCCAGGGTGCGTTGTGCGCCGTCTTCAGCGAGCTGATTGAGCGGCTGGCTGACGCTGCTGGAGGCCGGTTGGGCCATTGGGGTTGGCTCTTCGTCAGCGGGCATGGCGAACGCGTTAAAGGCCAGCAGTGAAAGAGAAAGGCTAAACAAGACAGGGCGTTTCATGGTGTGTGCTCCGTAGCAGTGCAACTCAGGGTTGATGGAGGCAATGCTACGCTTGCAGGCTCGATATCAAAGTTCATACGGCCAATGGTGATAATCGACACAATTGATATTCCCGCGAGAAGGCCTCTAGCCTGCGCAGTTGAGGGCACACAGATGCACGCTCACACTGCCTGTGCAGGCGATGTCGGGGTTTTTTTCCGCGAAAATACCCCTTGGATTAAACCTTGGGCCGTCTTTGCCAGTCGTACCTTCATAGTCACCAGGACGTTGAGTCGTCATAAAGGAGCCGCACCATGACGCGCACCCGTAAAACCCTTGCCTGGATAGGCGGTATTGTTGTCCTGCTGGTGGTCGTATTGGTGGTGATCATTTCTACCTTCGACTGGAACCGCCTCAAGCCGACCATTAACGCCAAAGTGTCCGAGGTGCTGCATCGCCCGTTTGCCATTAACGGCAACCTGGCCGTGCGCTGGCTGCGCGAAGACGGCCAGGGCGGCTGGCGTGCCTGGGTGCCGTGGCCGCATGTGATTGCCGAAGACCTGACCCTGGGCAACCCCGACTGGTCAAAAACCCCCGAAATGGCCAGCCTCAAGCGGGTTGAACTGCGCCTGTCACCGCTGGCACTGTTGAGCCAGACCGTGGCCATCCCGCGTATTGACCTGAAGGAGCCCAAAGCCAAACTCGAACGCCTGGCCGATGGCCGGGCAAACTGGACCTTCACGTTCGACGCCGCCGACCCCGACGCCGAGCCCTCCAACTGGAAAGTGGACATTGGCGCAATCGGCTTTGATAAAGGCCAGGTGTCGCTGAACGACCAAACCCTGAAAACCCGGCTCGACGTGCTGATCGACTCGCTGGGCAAACCGATCCCGTTTAGCGAGATCGTCGGCGAAAAAGAAGCGAAAAAGAGCCAAGACAAGGGCGCTGTGCCCCAGGACTACGCCTTTGCCCTGAAGGTCAACGGCGAGTACCACGGCCAGAAACTCCACGGCACCGGCAAAATCGGTGGCCTGTTGGCGTTGCGTGACACCAACCAGCCGTTCCCGCTGCAAGCGCAAGTGAGCATTGCCGACACCAAAGTTGCGCTGGCCGGCACCCTGACCGACCCGCTGGATCTGGGGGCGCTGGACCTGCGCCTGAAGCTGGCAGGCAGCAGCCTGAGCAACTTGTACCCGCTTACCGGCGTGACCTTGCCCGACTCGCCGCCGTACTCCACCGACGGCCATCTCACCGCCAAGCTGCGTGAGGCCAATGGCGCGACGTTCGCGTACGACAACTTCAACGGCAAGATCGGCAGCAGCGACATTCATGGTGACCTGAGCTTTGTGGCGAGCAAGCCACGGCCCAAACTCACCGGCAAACTGGTCTCAAACCAACTGCTGATGGTCGACCTGGCGCCGCTGATCGGTGCGGACTCCAACGACAAACAAAAGGCCCGCGGCGGCGAGAGCAAGCAGCCTGCGGACAAAGTGCTGCCGGTCGAAGAGTTCCGCACCGAGCGCTGGCGCGACATGGACGCCGATGTCGAATTCACCGGCAAGCGGATTGTCCAGAGTGCCGACCTGCCGTTCACCGACCTGTACACCCACGTGGTGCTCACTGACGGTGTGCTGAAGCTGGAGCCGCTGCGTTTCGGCGTGGCCGGCGGCAAGCTGGATGCGCAAATCAACCTCAACGGCCGCGACACCCCGTTGCAAGGCCGGGCCAAGCTGACGGCGCGCAACTTCAAGCTCAAACAGCTGTTCCCGACCTTTGAGCCGATGAAAACCAGTTTTGGTGAACTGAACGGCGATGCCTCGATTTCCGGCACCGGCAACTCGGTCGCTCGCTTGCTGGGTACGGCCAATGGCAATTTGAAAATGCTGATCAATGACGGCGCCATCAGTCGCAGCCTCATGGAAATCGCCGGATTGAACGTCGGTAATTATGTGGTGGGCAAAATCTTTGGCGACAAGGACGTGAAGATCAATTGCGCGGCGGCTGATTTCGGGATCAAGGATGGCCTGGCCACGTCCCGGTTGTTCGTGTTCGACACCCAGAACGCAATCATCTACATCGACGGCACGGCCAACTTCGCCACCGAACGGCTGGACCTCAAGATCACCCCGGAATCCAAGGGCTTCCGTGTGTTCTCGCTGCGCTCACCGTTGTACGTGCGCGGCACCTTTGCGCATCCGGATGCCGGGGTCGAGGCGGTGCCTTTGCTGTTGCGCGGTGCGGGGATGGTGGCGTTGGGCGTGATTGCCGGCCCGGCGGCGGGGCTGCTGGCGCTGGTCGCCCCGAGCGGTGACGTACCTAACCAATGCGCGCCGCTGCTGCAACAAATGCAGCAGGGCAAAGTGCCGAAAACGGTGAAGTAAGCGACCCTCAGACAGCACTGTGGGAGCGGGCTTGCTCGCGATGGGGTCGATGCGGTGTCACTTAATCACCGTGTCGATGCCATCGCGAGCAAGCCCGCTCCCACCAGTTGGGTGATGCTTACAGGTCTTGCAGAATATCCGCCATGTCGTCGGCGTGTTCTTCCTCTTGCGCCAGGATGTCTTCAAAGATCCGGCGTGTGGTCGGGTCTTTGTCGCCGATGTACTGGATGATTTCACGGTAGCTGTCGACCGCAATCCGTTCAGCGACCAAGTCTTCGTAGACCATTTCTTTCAGGGTCTTGCCCGCCACGTACTGCGCATGTGCGTTTTTGGACAGCAGGTCCGGGTTGAACTCAGGCTCGCCGCCCAGTTGCACAATGCGCTCGGCCAGTTTGTCGGCGTGTTCCATTTCCTGGTTGGCGTGCTCCAGAAACTCGTCGGCAGCCACGCTGGCCTTCAACCCGTTGGCCATGAAGTAGTGGCGTTTGTAACGCAGCACGCACACCAGTTCAGTGGCCAGGGATTCGTTGAGCAGCCGCAGGATTTCTTCGCGGTTGGCGTGGTAGCCCTCGGTGACGGCACCGTCTTCGACATTTTTGCGAGCGCGGTCGCGCAGGGTGTTTTTATCGGTCAGATGGATCTCGGTCATTTCTATCTCCTCACTAATCCGGTGGCCGCTTCGCTCTGTTGGCGAGGTCGGTTCGTTAGTTGTGAGTTCAGCGCGCCGAGAAAGTTTTATCTATTTTCAACCGGTCTGGATTTACCCAGCGGTGTCGTCCAGCGCTCAGACAAAATCACCCCGGCCAGGGTCAACGCGCCGCCGATCAGGTGGAAGATATGCAGTTGCTCCTTGAGCACGACCGCCGCAATCAGCGCCGTAATCAGAGGCAGCAAGTTGAAAAACAGCGACGTGCGGCTCGGGCCGAGGGTAGCCACGGCCTTCATCCAGGCCAGCGGCGCGAGCATCGAGGCGAGGATGCAGGCGTACATCACCAGGCCGATGTTGTGCACGCTGGGGCCCATTTTGGGCGACAGCAGGTACATCGGAAACAACACCACAATGGCCACCAGCACTTGCAGGTAGAGCATCTGCAACGGCGGCAGGCGCAACTGCCATTTTTTCAGCAGGGTGCTGTAAATCGCATACGCCAAAGTGGCGACCAGCATCATCGCGTCGCCCAGGTTCAGGCCGTGGGCAAGCAGCACGCTCAAACTGCCGCTCGACACCACCACCAACACCCCGACAAACGACAGGACGGCGCCCACCAGCGCGCCACGGGTCAGGCGCTGGCCCAGGCTGATGATCGACATGGTCAGCACCATCAGCGGCATTAACGAGAGGATGATGCCCATGTTGGTGGCCGAAGTGAGCGCAGCGGCGAAGTACGCCAGGCTCTGGTAAACCGCCATGCCGAGCACGCCGAGGATAAAAATCTTGCCCAGGTTGGGGCGGATCACCGACCAGTTGGCGATTACTGGCTTGAGCATGAACGGGGTAAACAGCAGTCCGGCCAGCAACCAGCGGTAAAAGCCGATCTCGGACGGGAAGATCGCCCCGACGGCCAATTTGTTGACGACGGTATTGCCAGCCCAGATCAAAATGGCCAGCAGCGGGAAAGCGTATTGCATCAGAAACAACCACAGGGTGAGTAAGCGGCAATTATCCGCTTGTCTGTCTGCACGCCTATACTGCGATCCAGCCAACCTCCGCTTGAATCCAGACAGCATGCGCAAAAAATTGATTTGTGTTCCCGAGTTCGAGCAACTGCCTGCGCCGGTGTACTTTCGGTATGCCGAGTTTGATGCCGACAGCCATTCCACGCCCCACCTGCACAGTTGGGGGTCGCTGGGTTATGTGTCCAACGGCGTCATGCGCTACGAGGTCGGCGGGCGGCGCTTTATGTCGCCGCCGCAGTACGCACTGTGGGTGCCGCCCAATACCGAGCATAGTTCCTACAACTCCCATGCGATTGTTTACCGCTCGGTGTATCTGGATGCCGTGCTGTGCGAACAATTGCCGCGCGAGCCGGTGACGCTGGCCATCAGCGATATTCTCAAAAGCATCCTCAGCGACTTTGCCCGCCGCGACATTCACATCCCGCAGACCGAAGCGGATATCCGTCTGGCCCAAGTGCTGGTGGACCAACTGCAACAAGCCCCGGTGCACCAGTGTTATTTGCCCTATGCCAGCCATCCGGGGTTACAACGGGTGCTCGAAGCCTTGCAGGCCCAGCCCGGCGATAACCGGCCGCTGGGCGAATGGGCAGAGCAGGCGCATGTCAGCGAACGCACCCTGGCGCGCTTGTTTGTGCGTGAACTGGCCATGAGCTTTGGGGAGTGGCGTCAGCGCCTGCGCTTTCTGGCCGCGATTGAGGCGCTGGAGTCCACCCGCAGCGTGCAAGACGTCGGATTTGACCTGGGTTACAGCACCTCCTCGGCGTTTATCGCGATGTTTCAGCGCCAGGCCGGGTGCTCGCCAGAGCAGTATCGACGGCAGTTACGACCGCGTTAAGCACGTCGTCGGTAGCTGTAACAGAGTTTGTCTACACTGTGATGAACGTCGCTGCCACCCGGTGCGGCCATAAGGAGAAAACTCCATGAAGATGCTGCGTGTTCCTCTGCTGCTGATGGGTTTACTGCTGTGTTCGCACAGTTTTGCTGACACCGCTCAACAAAACAAAATGACCACCTGCAACGCTGACGCCAGCGCCAAAGCCCTCAAGGGCGATGAGCGCAAAGCGTTTATGAGCAACTGCCTCAAGGCCACCCCTGCGGCCACGACCCCGCAAGAGCGCATGAAAAACTGCAACGCCACCGCCACCACCCAAGCCCTCAAGGGCGATGCGCGCAAAGCCTTTATGAGTGACTGCCTGAAGAAAAAATAATTGGCATCTTGTGGGAGCGGGCTTGCTCGCGATTGGGACGGCGCAGTGTTACTGAAAGAACGTAGCGTTTGTATCGCGAGCAAGCCCGCTCCCACAGGGAACAACAGCAAGTTTCCGTCAGTCACATTTTGTAGTGATCCCCGCTGAAGGCTGGCAGACTGCCCATCCTTTTTGCGCTGCTTGTTTTGAGGCTGTATGCCATCGTTTTCTCAGCGTCACATTTTGTTCGCCAGTTACATCATCATCGCTGGCAGTCTGTTACTGGTCTTTCCGTTGCGCCTGTTGCCCAGCCTGCTCGCGGGTTTGCTGGTGTTCGAACTGGTCAACATGCTTACCCCGCAACTGCAACGCCTGATTGCCGGGCGCCGTGCGCGCTGGCTGGCGGTGGCCTTGCTGGGCACGCTGGTGGTCAGCTTTTTGGCGTTGATCTTTGCCGGTGCCATCAGCTTTTTGCTGCATGAAGCGGAAAACCCCGGCGCCTCGCTGAACAAGTTCATGGTGGTGGTCGACCGGGCACGCGGGCAATTGCCGCCGTTTCTGGACGGTTATCTGCCTGCCAGCGCGGCTGAGTTTCGGGTCGCCATTGGCGACTGGATGAACAAACACCTGAGCGAACTGCAACTGGTGGGCAAAGACGCGGCGCACATGTTCGTGACCTTGCTGATCGGCATGGTGCTGGGGGCGATCATGGCCTTGCAGCGCATCCCCGACGTCAGCCGCCGCAAGCCGCTGGCAGCCGCACTGTTCGACCGTCTGCACCTGCTGGTGCAAGCGTTTCGCAACATCGTTTTTGCACAGATCAAAATCGCCCTGCTCAACACGGTGTTTACCGGGATTTTTCTGGCGCTGGTATTGCCGATGTTTGGCGTTCACCTGCCGCTGACCAAAACCCTGATCGTGCTGACCTTTTTGCTGGGGTTGTTGCCTGTGATCGGCAACCTGATCTCCAACACCCTGATCACCATCGTCGGCTTGTCGCTGTCGATCTGGGTGGCGGTGGGCGCGTTGGCGTACCTGATTGTTATCCACAAGCTGGAATACTTTTTGAACGCCAAAATCGTCGGCGGGCAGATCAGTGCCAAATCGTGGGAGCTGTTGCTGGCGATGCTGGTGTTTGAAGCCGCCTTCGGCCTGCCCGGCGTGGTGGCCGGGCCGATCTACTACGCGTATCTGAAGAGCGAGCTCAAGCAGATGGAGCTTGTCTGAATCTGTGTAGGAGCGAGCTTGTCTCGCGATCTTTTGATCTTAGAACAGATCGCGAGGCAAGCTCGCTCCTACAGTTTTGAAGGCTCAATTAGCCGTAACGCTTTTTAGCCTCAATCGCCAAACCGCTGCCGATGCTGCCGAAGATGTTGCCTTCTACATGGCGTGCATTGGGCAGCATGGCCGAGACGCTCTGGCGCAAGGCCGGAATGCCGCTCGAACCGCCGGTGAAGAACACGGTGTTGACTTGCTCAACACTCACACCGGCATTGCTCAGCAATTGCGTCACGCTGTTGCGGATGCGTTCTAGCTGGTTGTCGATGGCGGCTTCGAACAGCGCCCGGCTCAGGTCTACGCTCAGGCCGGCTTCAACTCGGTCCAGCGGCACATGGCGGCTGTCGCTGTGGGTCAGTTCGATTTTGGTTTCTTCGATTTCCATCGCTAACCAGTGGCCCGCGCGTTGTTCGATCAACTTGAACAGGCGGTCGATGCCGCCGGTGTCTTCGATGTCGTAGCGCATGCTGCCCAGCGCCAGCTGGGATTTTTGCGAGTACACCGAGTTGATGGTGTGCCAGGTCGCCAGGTTCATGTGGTGACTGGTGGGCATGTAGGCGCCGCTTTTCATGCGGCTGCCGTAGCCGAACAACGGCATCACGCCTTGCAGGCTCAGCTGTTTATCAAAGTCTGTACCGCCCACGTGCACACCGCCGGTGGCCAGAATGTCGTCCTGGCGGTTGTCCAGGCCGCGACGCTCGGGCGACAAACGCACCAGCGAGAAGTCAGAAGTACCGCCGCCGATGTCGACGATAAGCACCAGCTCTTCGCGCTCGATGGTCGACTCGTAGTCGAAAGCGGCCGCAATCGGTTCGTACTGGAACGAGACTTCCTTGAAACCAATGGCGCGGGCGACGTCGGCCAAGGTGTTTTCGGCTTCCTGGTCGGCCAGCGGGTCTTCATCGACGAAGTACACCGGGCGGCCCAGCACCACCTCTTCAAACTCCCGACCGGCGGCAGTTTCGGCGCGTTTTTTAAGCTGGCCGATAAACAGCCCCAGCAGGTCCTTGAACGGCATGGCCGTGCCCAACACGCTGGTGTCGTGCTTGATCAGCTTGGAACCCAGCAGGCTTTTGAGCGAGCGCATCAGGCGGCCTTCGTAGCCTTCCAGGTACTCATGCAGCGCCAGACGGCCATACACCGGGCGGCGTTCTTCAATATTGAAGAACACCACTGAGGGCAGGGTGATCTTGTCGTCCTCCAGCGCAATGAGGGTTTCCACGCCGGGGCGCAGCCAGCCGACAGTGGAGTTGGAGGTGCCGAAGTCGATGCCGCAGGCACGGGCTGGAGAGGCGCTTTTCATGTCTTTCAAGTTCCGGTTAAAAAACGGCCGCGCAGTGTATGCCAGTCGCTCAAAGAATCGAAGCGCGACGAATCGTTAATTCGCAGGTTTTAATCCACTTGAAAGACTATCCTTCACCCCCAAACTCTCAGACATTGGCGTGGTAGCCATTGGGCTGCCGATAAACTTTTGCTGCGCTGTCCAGTCACAAGATTGAGACCGGTCAATAGACAGACCGGTCGACCAGAGCATTCTGGGGCATTGTGCGGCGCGATTTTGATAACGGATGGTGAGCCTTACATGGACTTCAAAGACTATTACAAGATCCTGGGTGTCGAGCCCACGGCTGACGACAAGGCGATCAAGACCGCCTATCGCAAGCTGGCGCGCAAATATCACCCGGATGTGAGCAAGGAAAAAGACGCCGAGGAGAAATTCAAGGACGTCAATGAGGCGTATGAAGCGCTGAAAAGCGCCGATAAACGCGCCGAATACGATGAAATGCGTAAATACGGCCAGCATGGTCAGCCCTTCCAGGGGCCACCGGGCTGGCAAGGCCACGCGGGCGGTGGCTTCGAGGATCAAGGCGATTTTTCAGACTTCTTCAGCTCGATCTTCGGATCGCGCGGCGGCGGCTTTGGTGGGCAATCTGGCCGCAGTGCGGGCCGTCGTGGGCAGGATGTTGAAATGGAATTGCCGATTTTCCTTGAAGAAACCCTGTCCGGCGAATCGAAGCCCATCAGCTTCCAGATCGGCGGCGTGAACAAGACCCTCAACGTCAAAATCCCGGCCGGTGTGACCGACGGCGAGCGCATTCGCCTTAAAGGCCAAGGCGGCCCGGGTGTGGGCGGCGGGGCCAATGGTGATCTATACCTGATCATTCGTTTTGCGCCGCACCCCAAGTTCGACGTAGAAGGCCACGACCTGGTCATCACCGTGCCGGTGGCACCGTGGGAAGCCGCGTTGGGCACCAAGGTGCAAGTGCCGACCTTGACCAGCAAGCTGAACCTGACCGTTCGTCCGGACAGCCAGTGCGGTCAACGTTTGCGCATCAAGGGCCACGGCCTGGCAGACAAAAAAGGCCAGCGCGGCGATTTGTACGCCCAATTGAAAGTGGTCATGCCTAAAGAAAGTGATGAGGCGGCCAAAGCCCTGTGGCAAGAACTCGCCGACAAAGCAGCATTCGACCCGAGAGCCCAATGGAGTAATTGATCATGAGCAGCACCCTGATCGTTCAGCTGGACATGGAAAGGTTCTGCGAAGAGGCCAATATCCCGGCCACTTACGTGATAGAGATTGTCGAACACGGAATTATCGAACCTCAGGGCCACACGCCAGACGTGTGGCGTTTTGCCGACTATGAGCTGTCTATTGCAAGGCGTGCGGCCAAGCTGCACCAGGACCTGGAGATTGAGTGGGAAGGGGTGGCGCTGGCGCTGGAACTCATTGATGAGGTCAAGCAGTTGCGCGTCGAGAACCAGCGGCTCAAGCATCGGCTGGCGCGTTTTGCGGTGGATTGATCGCACAGGGTTCCACGCTCTGTCGCCGGGAATACATAAGTACCGCTAGCACCGGTAAGCGGCTCGTTAACGTGATGACCTGTCCCCCTCTTTCAGGTCATCACGATGATAGTTCCCTCCACGCCGCCTGCCGGCGGCACGCTGCCCGACCACGATCAGGCGCTGACGGCTGTTGATGAGTTTTCGGCGCTGGCCAAAGAGCGCATGCCGGGCTGGTTGTTGTCAGCCGACAACGAGCTCAAGCCCAAGGTCATTCAGGCCCTGCTCAATCATCACCGCGATGAAGCAGCGCTGGCCACGCGGATCAAGGCCATCACGTCCCCTGTGGTGTTTGCCCGGCCTCTGCTGATCAAGGCACTCACAGCTGTGCGGCTTACCGGGTTTGATGTCGATCGCAACGTTCTGGTGCGCATCAAGCGCCTGTCGCTTAACCCCTTGGGCGATGCGATTAAAGACCCTGTGCAGTTCTTGTTGCCCAGGTCATTGATTCCGATCGTCAACACAACTCACATGACGTTGCTTGAAGCGGCGTTGCAGAACGTGTCGAGCGCCGAACTGAGTGCTGAGCTGGGCGGTGAGGCGTTTATTCTGGAACGCAGCGACAGCCAGGCGCGCTCGCCATTGGACCCGTTGCAATTTGCCAACCTGTGCCGGTCCCTGAACCTGGGCGAGCAGTACCAGCGTTATCTGAAAACCGTGTTCCCTGCTGTGGAAACCACGGGGGCTGATTTGCTCCCCGGCAGTATTGCCACCGAGTTTATTGCTCATGAAAAAAGCCGCCTCGCATGGCTGAGCTACAAGGCGTTCCTGGGCAACGCTATCAGTCGGGCGGGTCACACCTTGTTGCAGCAGTGGCTGGGGGGCGAGGCCCAATTGCGTTGGGGCGCGAGGGAGGTGCGGGTGTGCAGCCTCAGCCTGTTGTCGATCAAACTCGACAGTGGCAGCTACGGCCCGTGCCCGTTGTACGGTGCCTTGCTGTTTATCGGCAAGGCCAGGGCGGGCGAAACCGCGCTGCCCTGCATGGTGTACATGCCCCACGACAAAGAGCGGCCACTGTTTGAATACCCTTCACTGGAGCACTTCAATAAGCAGTTGGCCCTTCGCCTGCGTGAAACAGGCCCGCGCATGGCGCTAAAAAAGACGGTGGAGTTGCGTTATCAGTCGGCATTGATGACGCAGTTGCAGCGTGCGTTGCGTTTCAAAGGGCTCACGACATCCGGCGTGCCGGTTAATGAATGGCATCGTGCGCCTCAATTGAACATTGCCCTGCGCGATACCGGTGAGCCGCCCTGGTTTGCCTTGTACCGCCAGTATTCGACCTTGACCCTGAACAACGCCCGCGCTCTGGTTGTGCCCACCGATCATGAAGCTGCAGAGTCCTTTGCCCAGCGCGTCGCCTCTTTGTTTGAAAGCGGTCAACCCGTGTTCAACCTGGCGGCTTTTTTTGTGCCGGGGCTGGGTGAAATGCTGATGCTGGCCACGGCGGTGCAATTACTGTCCGAGCTCTATACCGGGGTGGAGGACTGGAGCCATGGTGAGATCAAAGAGGCGATTGCGCACTTTGGTTCCGTGGCGCAAAACCTGTTGGTGATGGGCGTTGGGGCACGTGCCAGTTCGGCATGGGCTTCGCTCAAGCCGCCACTGAACCATCCCGCGCTGTTGAACAAGATGGCGCCAGTTCTCGAGGCGAACGGAGATAAAAAGCTGTTCAAGGTCGACCTCACGCCCTACCGCAGCAAGGTCATGATTGACCCGCATCTGGAGCCTGATGCCCGAGGCATTTACCGCGTTGATGAGCGTCAGTACGTGTACATCCAGGGGCATGCGTATGAAGTTCGTTTCGACGTTGGCAAGCAGCGCTGGCAGGTGCAGCACCCCTTTCGCGCCGACACTTACACCCCGACCCTCGAACATAACGAACACGGAGCCTGGCAGTTGGCGCTGGAGCGACCGGCCGAGTGGAACACTGCGCAGGCGTTGCACAGGGCATGGCCTTATAAATACCCGCTAAGCGAAGCAAAAATCGAGCAGGTCAGCCGCATCGTTAGTCCCCATGAGCGTGCGCTTCGCTGGAGCCACGTCCAGCGAGAACGCCCGCCAGGTCTGGTACTCGATACCCTCAAGCGCTTCAAGATGGCAGAGGAAACCGAGCAATTGATCGCCCGGCTGCAAGCCCCGCAAACAGTGCGCTGGGAAGACAGCCCGGACATTCTGCACCTGATGCTTAAACTGCCCGGCTGGCCAGCAGGGCGCGGCGTTCAACTACTGGACGCCGAGGGCAAGGTGCTGTCCTATGTATCGCTGAACGGGCGTAGTGCCCAGGACTTGCGCATCGTCAGCGCAGACCTTGCGCGTGACGGCCTGTTCAAAACCATCGCCTCCCTGATCCCCCAGGCCGATGCCACGGCGTTGCTCGGGGCCGCAGCGGTCACGCCCGAACAGCGCACCACTGCGTTGACCGAGCGCGTCGCATCCTTCGCGAAAACGCAGAAACAAGCCTTGTTCAACCTGCGTTATGCGCGCAGCGAACATTTTTCTGATGGCTTGATGGCCACTATTCACCAGCAATACCCGAGCTTGCCCACCCGTGTGGTCAGTGAAGTGATTGAGCGGGCGAGCGTTAGCGAAATCAAGAGCTTTGAGGCTCTGCGAAAAGTGCCCCTGCGCCTGGCCGAAGAGCTGCGTTTGTATGCCCATGAGGTGAAAACCGCCCGGGCGCTGGAAGGCTGTTTTCTGGACGTAGCAGACCCGACACTCAGTCTTAAGCTGATCACGGCGTTTTTTGCGCAGACGGAGCGGGGCAGACACTATCTGGACAAAGACCCCGTACTGTATCGGCGGCGAACCGACCCGACGTTGACTGCGTTGCAGGCACAGCATGCCTTGGGTTTGATGAAGGAGGACCGGGGCTTGCGCAATGATTTCGCGCAGTATGTACACAACCACCCTGAGCAAACGCGCACTGCGCTGGGCTTACAGCCGATCAAATCCTGGTTCAAGTCACCCATGCGCCTTGCCAATGGGCGGCTGGGTTATCCGTTGAGCGGGGAGCGCGGCACAGCGCGCACGGGGCTACTGGTTCGTCGCGTACAAGACCTTTATCCGACCTACACCCGTGAGCAATGTCTGGAACTGGTCAGCGCCCTGGAAACCCGCAAGGTGTGGCCAGAGGCCGAACTGGCGCGGCTTCAACTGGAGCGGGAAGCCCTGGATGATGTTTTGCGCACATGGTGCAGCGTGCCGCTGCCCGAGCATTCTGTTGCCGCGCGGCGGGATGTCTTGCCGGGCACCATCAAGCGCGCCGTCAGCCATGCAATTCGACGTGCCTGGCGCCGGGAAAGCTACGTGCAGGAAGGTTCGGGCGGCATGCCGGGCTACCTTGAGGCCGGGCGACTGTCGCCTGCAGATTTACCTGACATGCGCGGCTACATGCTTGACCTGAGCGGTATGCCTGCCGGTGACTTGCCCAAGCTTGTCGGTGACTTCAGCCATATCTCGGTGCTGGTCATGGATGACATGGCCTTGACCCGCGTGCCTGAGCAATTTTTGCAGAGTTTCCCTCAGGTGCGCTGGCTGTCGATGCAACACAACCAGCTTAAAAGCGTGCCGTTGGCGCTCACTGAAATGAAACGCCTGCAAAAGCTCGACCTGAGCCATAACGCCATCGAGTTGACCGCCGAGGGGGTCAAGACATTGGCTGAACGGGTGAGCATCAAGGAGTTGGACCTGTCCGACAACCCGTTGGGCTTGCCGTTGGATGTCAGCGGCCTGGAGCAGTTGCGATACCTCAACCTGCGCCGTACACACGCGACAGAGTGGCCGGTGGGGGTTGAGACAGTGCTCACCCTCAGGAGCCTGGATTTACGCGATAACGCCATCGGCGTGATCCCCGATGCGGCGCTCAGCAGCCCGTCACACCTGGGCGAGGTGACCTACCTGCATGGCAACCCGCTGGTCCCCGTATCGCAAGAGCGACTGGATCTGTATGTCAGACGCACCGGTATCAGCATGGGCGACACCTCGGCGCACGTCCCCCATAGCGTGACCGACCAACCCCGTCATGCCTGGTTATTAAGCGGTGTTGATGACAGCGCTGCCAGGCGTACAGCGATCTGGAAGAACCTTGAGCAGGACCCGTTCGCTGAAGACTTGCGCGGGTTTTTGGGCGAGCTGCGCGACAGTCCCGAATACGTCAATGAGCGTACGCGCGCGGCATTTGCCAAACGCGCCTGTGCTGTCTTGCAAGCACTGGGGGAGAGCAACGAGTTGCGAGAGACGCTGATCGCGCGTATCCGCATAGGGTCAACCAGTGCGGAGTCGAGTGCATTGACCTTCAGTGACTTTGAGCTATTGACGTCGGTTGCGCAGGCGAAGGCTGCGGCCGGTCAGTCGGGCAATGAGCATGCGCTGTTGCGCTTGGCGCGCAGTGTGTTCCGCCTGGATCAGGTGGAAGGCTGGGCCCAGCATTTGCAAAATGAACGGTTGGCTTACCGCTTTTTGGACGGCATGGGGGCCCAAGATGTCGTGCAATTGCAAGACCTGCGTCTGGTATTGCGCATCGCGCTGGCCAAGCTCCTGCAATTACCGGCGCAACCCAGTGCCGAGGCGTTTGAGAGCTTGCCTTCTGTCCCGGCATCGGGGCTGGAGAGCATACGCCGGGCAGTGTTGCGCGACGAAGCCTCGGGTAGCGAATTACTGGACTTCATCGCCAGTCGGGACTTCTGGGTGACGTTCTTGAAAAGCAAATACCGCGACCGGTTTACCCAAGTGCGCAATACGTACATCAGCCAGTGCGATCAATTGGAATTTGGCGAGCGCGCACTCTCCGATGAGCTCTTCCAAAGCAGCCAGGAAGTGATCAGGTCAGCCCATAACGCGGCACAAAGAGAGTTGCTCAAAGAACTGACCCGCCAGGAAATGGCAGACCACCCGTTTTAACGCGTAACACGTGTCTCGAACCCAAGGCGCGCACTGACCCGCGCTTTTGGTTTTTTTACTCGCCAGTCCATATATAGATAGCCCTTGAGCGCCGCTGCCACTGGATAACCTGATGACTCATTCCAGTCATCCAGGTAATCCCGATGCCCGATTCTCCAACACCCCAGCCTTCTGGTAATCCGCCTGTCGCTGTCAAAGGCAAGCACGATGAATTCATCAAAAAATCTATTCCAGACCACCTGATTACCCTCTCACCCGCTCGACGCAAGGCGCTCAAAGGTGCCAATCCCGAGGCGGTGCAGTGGTACTCCAAGGTGACTGCCGAACAGCGAGTCGAGCTGCAAAAACTGGTCGTGGCCCGGATCAAGGCGCAGGGCAAGCTCGACAAAACCATGGGCAAGATCCTGCCCCTCACAGATTTTGCCAGGCCGCTGCTTGAGGCCGCGTTGAAAGACATCGGTCATACGATGGACGTTAACGAGGTGTATCTACGGCTTTACAGCACTGTTGAGAATGACGATTTTGGCGTTTCCGAGGCCTTTAGCGTTCGCACGCTGTCATTGCTGCAGGCCGCGCTGCACAACTTCGAAGAGATCGAAACCGGCGACGGGCATTTCACCGATGACTCCGGCTTCATCTCGCGACCCGATGAGCAAGGGCATTTCAAACCGTATGTCACGCTCCTCTCGATTCAGGCGTTTGTCCAACTGTGCCGATCCCTGGATCTGGGCACGTTGTACCAGACCTACTTGAAGACTTTTCTTGATTCAAAAAGCGAGATTTATCAGTCCCTGCTGCAATCGCACTTTATTGATCACCATAAATCGGCGCTCATGGCAGATGCCTATGTGGCCATGCTCAAGGGCGATATCACCGTTGAGCATTTCAAGATGCTGTTGGTGGTCATATCGGGACCTCAGCCGGCGAGGATCGAAGGGAAGCAGGTCTGGTACCGATCTGTCCGTTTGTGGGATATGACCCTCAGGGGCTGTGTGGTGTTTGAGCCGCGGATCAAATTCTTTCCCGCGTCGTGGATCATCGTCTGGATCCCTGGTGACCCGTATCATCCGCTCAAGTACTACTCCTCACATGATGCCTTTCAGGCCGACTTGACGAAAAAACTGACGCCCGAACGCCTGACAGTACCCAGAAGCTCTGAACTCACGGCTTATCAGCGGTTTCTGAGCCAGTTCATCGACCAGAACAAGCATCCGGAGTATTACAACCGCCTGACCGGGCCGTTGACCCACGCACCCGTGCAGCCCTTGGCGCTGCCTGGCGGCAGGGTGACGGAGGACGGTCGCTGGCCCCATTGGGCCAACTCGCCAGTGGACCTGCATACATACACGTCGCACATGCCGCCAGGCGGCGCGGGGACGGGGTCGAGTATCAGGGACAAGTCGCCAGTGGACCTGCCTGACTACACGGCACGGGTACTGTTGGCTGCGCCCCCGGTTTACGTCGGCGTGGTACCGCTGAACCCTCGCGATGAGTGGTACCAGCCGGATCTGTGGCAACACTTATTGGAGGTCATGATCAAGAAAAGCCTCGCGGATGGGCGATGCCTGGCGATTTCCACTGAAGATGCGGATACCGCCTACCTGATTCGGCGCACGTCGCACTACTTCAACTTGTTTACGCTGGTGCTCAATACGGTGTCATTCGTCGTGCCGGAGCTGGGGCTGGTCATGCTGTCGGCCATGGCCGTTCAACTGTTGCACGAAACCATAGAGGGCATCGTTGATTGGTCTGCGGGGGATGTACGGTCCGCCTGGGCGCACTTCTCAGATGTCATTGAAAATCTCGCTATTGCTGCTGCGGGAGCTGTGGTTGCCCATTTCACGGTGAGCCCGGTCATTCAGAAACTCAAAACCATCACGTTGCTCAACGGCAAGACGCGCCTGTGGAAACCCGAGCTTGCACCCTATGAGCGCTCACAAGGTGTCCCGTCGAGTTCGCGGGCCAATGAAGCAGGTCTGCACGTGGTCGGGGAGCAAGAGGTCCTGCCCCACGAAGGCAAACACTATGAACTCAACGCGGACCCCGTCACCGGTGAGTACCGGACTCAGCACCCCACGCGCAGCGACGCGTATCAACCGGTGTTCCGGCACAACGGCGAGGGTGTCTGGGTACATGAAACCGAGCAGCCCCTGACCTGGAGTGACGAGACCCTCAGGCAGCGCCTGGGCACTGTGACAGAGGGGTTCAGCGACGCTGAATTCAGGCAGGCGCTGCGCATTAGCGATGTGTCCTTTGATGATCTGCGGCGTATGTACGTCGACAACGAGCCCATTCCCGCCGCGCTCAAAGACACGCTCAAACGCTATGCCGCCAACTCCAAGGCTCGCGGTGTCGGCCCGCACATCCTGGCCGGGCGAATGCCGCGCGAGACGTGCACCTTTGCCGTGACCTTTACCCTCGAATTACCACGCTGGCCACAGAACGTCGCGTTTGAGGTGTATGAGGCCGCGAGCCCGCTCACGACCGCCAAACGGTTTGGCAATGCTCAGGCCACCGGGGCAGACGTCATAAAAATCAGCGACGTTGAGCTGATGAGCGGAAAGTTGCCCGAACGCGTGGTCGACCGCTTCTCGCGCTCCGAACTTGAGCAGTTGCTGGGCGAATCGGTGCCTTTTGAGGAGCAGGAGCGTGTTCAGATGCTCAGGGAAAAACTGGCCACGCACGCCTCAGATAACGCCGGGCGTTTGTTTGAGAGCATCTTCAATGATGTCATCCCTGAGAATGACCCCGATGCCGCAGCGCTGGGGTTGATTCAGCGGGCTTATCCGCGGTTAACCACGACGCGCATTCGCGGCTTGCTGGCTGACGCGTCACCGGCTGAAAAAGCGGTGTTACAGCAAGGCAAAATCCCGATGAAGCTCGGACTCAATGCCTTGCATGTTCAGCGCGCGATGCGCATTGAGCAGGCGTATCTGGGGCTTTACCTGGATGAGATGGTCAGCGCCGATACTGAGATTTTGGTGATGAACTCTTTGGAGGCACTGCCCGGCTGGAAGGATGACTTGCGCCTTGAGGTGCGTGATGGCAACCGCGACGGCACGTTGCGAAGCCAGTACGGCGCCGAAAACGCCAGCCAGCGAAAAGTGTTGGTCAGGGATGCCGATGGCCGTTACGAGACATTCGACTCACAGGGGCAGTCTTTGCACGGGCAGGATGATTTTATTGCCAGCTTGCAGTACGCGTTGCCGGATGCGCACCGCACCTCAATTGGTTTGCCGCATACCGGTCAGGGCGAGGCACTAAAAGTATTGATACGCGAGCATGCCATTGCACGTTCACGCTTACGTCAATTGCTGAAAATACCGCCCGACGAATTACCGTTTTTCAAGTCGCCGGTTCGTCTGTCGCCCAAGCGTTCAGGCTACCCGTTGAGTGGTCGGGGTGTTGGCGAGGCAGCGGCCCACCTCAAGCTTCAGGCGCTTAAAGAGCGCTTCAGGGCGCTGTACCCGGAGAAGACCGTGCAGCACCGCTGGGACCCGGCCAGCCCTGACATTTACACCGACTTCCTGGAGTTCCAGCGTGTGCATGGGGAGGCCGTCGAAGAGAAACTCAGCCTGCTTGAGCAGGAGTTCCAGCAGATGGATGCCAGCCTGAATCAATGGATCCGTTCGCCGATCAACGATCAGCCACTACCACCACGGTTGACACGGGAACAGGGTCAGGTGATTCGTCTCCGTCAGCACATCCACAAGACACTCACTGCTGTCTGGCAGAAGGCCAGTCATCTGGCGGTACGTGAAGCGGGCCGCGAGTTGGGGTTCAGCATCAATTTTGAAGACGTGCCAGGACTGGGTGAGGTACTCGGCACGCTGCCACCGCTGGAGGCCAACTTTGATCATGTCCGGGATATCAATCTCAATGGGACCGGTGTGACCGATTCGATCGATGGTTTTCTGTCAAATTTTGAGCGCATACGCTCGTTGCAAGCTGATAAAAATCGACTGACGCGTCTACCTGAGGCGTTGGGCTCCATGCGTAACCTGGCGTTTCTGGTCCTGACTGAAGGCACTGTACACCTGACAGAGAGCGGCATCGCCGCCTTGAAGGAATTGACCCTGCTGGAACGTTTGGGGCTTTCGCTTAATCCGTTAGGGTTAGCTCCGGACATCAGCCGCATGCCTGCCCTGGAGGTTCTCGAGCTTTCTCAATGCGAGCAGCGCAACTGGCCGACCGGGTTGTTTGATCAGCCACGGCCCGAGACATTCAGCTTGAACCTTACCGCCAACGAGCTGACTGATATTCCCGATGTTGAGCCGGGTTCTGATCAGGCCAGAACATTGGCCAGAACCCGGTTGAGCCGCCATCGAGTTTCAGATGCCGTACTGGAGAAATACAACGCCTACAAAACCTCTGTCGGCATAGACCCCGAACGCATCAACCCACCTTCAGGCGTGCAGGGGCGACGCCAATGGACCCGCGGGCCGGGTGTCAAAGACAAGGCTGAGAAGCAGGCGCTTTGGGACCGTTTAGAACAGGCTCACGGCTCGGAACCGTTTTTCAATGAGCTGGCCCGGCAAGGGGATGACCTGCGCAACAGGCCTGATGACTTTAAGCTCAACATGCAAACCCGGGTCTGGCAAATGCTCGAAGTCATGGATGAAAGCGTGGCCGTGCGCGAAAAGCTGTTCACCATGGCCAATGCGCCTATTACCTGTACGGACGCCGGGCTGCAGGTGTTTAACGCCATGGGGGTCGAAGTGTTGCTGTATGAGGCATTGCGCCTGGAACCCATCGATCTGGCCCTGAGCAAGCTCGAACTGTTTAATCTGGCGCGTGGTCGGGCTCGTCTGGATCAACTGAGCCGGATTGCCCGGGCGCGAGTGCGTGAGTTAGTGGCGCAAGGTCGCCCATTTCCAAAATACGATGCGCAGGACCTTGTTATTCCCCAGTTTGATGCTCAAGGCAATCGGTTGAAAACGATCGACGAGGTGGAGATCCATCTCGCCTACACCACCTTGCTGGCCAAGCGTCTGGACCTGCCTTGGCAGTTGGAAATGTTCTTCGCCGAGCCCGACGTGACCCCCGCCATGCTTGACGCTGCGTACAGCCAAGTGCTGGCGCTGGAAGAGGGGGAGGGGCTGCGTAATCAGATAATTAAAATCCCGTTCTGGCGCGAGTTTATCGAGCGTACCAACAGCGCTCGATTCGCGGCGCTGGATGAAAAGGCTTTGGCTCTATTTGAATACCAGAGTGATCAAAAGACCCTGGGGCTCACGGATCCATTGCCGGCGCTGGCACAACGTGCGTTGCGAAAATCCATCGATGCTGCGGCCCGTCATTTGGGCATTGCACCCGCGGATGTTGTCTATGGTCGCGCCATGACCGACCTTGAATACGACGCCATGACCCAGTCATTTCTGGACCAGAAAGACGCCTTAATGAAGTCACTGACCGATCAGGTCGCAGGCCGTAAAGCCACCTGAGCCTTGCAGCCGGGGGAGTTCAGGCCTTCGGCAGCACCACGGTAAATGTCGTGCCCTGGTCTAGCGTCGAGGTCACGGTAATTTCGCCGTGGTGCGCGTCGACCACTTCTTTGACGATAAACAAACCCAGCCCCAGGCTGGTGGTCGCGCCGGGCAATGTGGCGTCTTCGCTTGGGCTGCGCACCAGCGGGTCAAATAAAGAGACCAGTGCATCTTTAGCAATCGGAATGCCCAGGTTGTGTACGCACAGCCTGACGGCGTCACTGCTCCCCACGACACTCAAGTTGATTTCGCCCTGCCTGGCACCATGTTGCAGGGCGTTACCAATCAGATTTTGTAACAGCTGCCCGATGCGGCTCGGGTCCCACAAGCCTTCAACGTCGCCCTCTATGTGCAGGGTCGGTGTGCAATTGGGCTGCCCTGCGCAGGCTTCTTCTAGGGCTCTCTGGCAAGCGTCAGCCAAATTCATCAAGCGCCTTTCAATGGGCATTCCGCTGCCCAGCCGGCTGCGCACAAACTGCAACAAATCACTGATCATCGCCCCCATGTAGTGGGTACCATTTTTGATCGCAGCCACGTAAGTCAGCGCCTGGTCATCAAGTTTGGCTTTGCGTTGGAGCATTTCGGCGGAAAAGCTGACTGCCTGCAAGGGGGCGCGCAGATCGTGGCCCAAAATGGCCAGGAAGATGTCCCGCGAGCGATTGACTTGTTCTGCATAGGCCGCCGTGGATTCAGCCAGCGCTTCATCAATCGCCTCGTTAAAGCGAATCATGTCGTGAAGGTGGTTCTGATCCGGGCTTTCGACGTTTTTTACCCACAGACGAATGACACAAGCACGCAGGTGGCGAAACTCTGAGGTCATCTGCACCAGGTCAAACCCTACGGCGTGGCGCAATTCACCGTGGCTGGCAGACGCGCGGTCCAGGCTTGGGGTTTTTTCCGGGCCTTCGCCCTCAGCCTTGGCCTGTTGTTCGCTGGCGGTTTGTGCCGTGACCATGTCGCGTGAGGCCGCCAGCAAAATGGCTTTGGCGTGGTCGCGCAGGGCTGCGCTGTCCATCGTTTCGGCGGCCGGGGTGATGGTGGCGGCGAACTGCTCCCATTCATCGACGATACGATCAACATTTTCCACGATGAACTGGGATAGGCGCATGGCCGTACACCTTGCTGCAAGAGCGGTAGTCATAAAAAGGTGACGCATAGTACGCCTTCATACAACGTCCTTCATCCAGCTTGGTCCCGAGCGGCAAAAAATCAAGCCCCCGACGGCATCACTGAGAGCTGCCCGCGATGATCCCGTCGCGGGCAGCTTTGTTCAGTGCAGCTGGTTGTCAGAACAAAAAGTACCGCTGCGCCATCGGTAGCACGTCGGCGGGCTCGCACCACAACAACACGCCGTCAGCCTTGACCTGATAGGTCTGCGGGTCAACGTCGATGTGTGGTAGGTAGCCGTTGTGGATCAGGTCGGTTTTTTGCACATCGCGACAGCCTTTAACCACGCCAATCTGCTTTTTCAGCCCGAGCTTTTCCGGGACCCCGGCGTCGGCCGCCGCCTGACTGATAAAGGTCAGGCTGGTGGCATGTCGCGAGCCGCCGTAGCTGGCGAACATGGGGCGGTAGTGAACCGGCTGAGGCGTTGGAATCGAGGCATTGGCGTCGCCCATCAGGCTTGAGGCAATGGCTCCGCCTTTGAGGATCAAGGTCGGTTTGACCCCGAAAAACGCAGGGCGCCACAGCACCAGATCGGCCCATTTGCCCACTTCAATCGAGCCCACCTCATGGCTGATGCCGTGGGTGATCGCCGGGTTGATGGTGTATTTGGCGATGTAGCGTTTGGCGCGGAAGTTGTCGTTGCCGGGCGTGTCTTCCGGCAATGGGCCGCGTTGCTTCTTCATTTTGTCGGCGGTTTGCCAGGTGCGCGTAATCACCTCGCCCACCCGGCCCATGGCCTGGCTGTCAGAGCTGATCATCGAAAACGCGCCCAGGTCGTGGAGGATGTCTTCGGCGGCAATGGTTTCGCGGCGGATACGGCTTTCAGCGAAGGCCACGTCTTCGGCAATGCTCGGGTCCAGGTGATGGCAGACCATGAGCATGTCGAGGTGTTCGTCGATGGTGTTGCGGGTAAACGGCCGGGTCGGGTTGGTCGAACTGGGCAGCACGTTGGTGAAACCGCAGGCCTTGATGATGTCGGGAGCATGCCCGCCGCCTGCACCTTCGGTGTGATAGGTGTGAATGGTGCGGCCCTTGAACGCGGCCAGAGTGGTTTCAACAAAACCGGACTCGTTCAGCGTGTCGCTGTGAATCGCCACCTGCACGTCGTACAGGTCGGCCACGCTCAGGCAGTTGTCGATGGAGGCGGGCGTGGTGCCCCAGTCTTCGTGCAGCTTGAGGCCGATGGCGCCGGCCTCGACCTGCTCGATCAACGGCTGCGGCAGGCTGGCGTTGCCCTTGCCGGTAAAACCCATATTGATCGGGAACGCGTCGGCGGCTTGCAGCATGCGCGCCATGTGCCACGGCCCGGAGGTGCAGGTGGTGGCGTTGGAACCGGTAGCGGGACCGGTGCCGCCGCCGATCATGGTGGTCACGCCGCTGTTGAGCGCTTCATCGATTTGCTGGGGGCAGATGAAGTGGATGTGCGTGTCGATGCCGCCTGCGGTGAGGATCATGCCCTCACCGGCAATGACCTCGGTGCTGGCGCCGATAGCGATGGTCACGTTGGGCTGGATGTCCGGGTTACCGGCTTTGCCGATGCTGTGGATGCGGCCGTCTTTAAGGCCCACATCGGCTTTGACGATGCCCCAGTGATCGATGATCAGCGCGTTGGTGATCAGCGTGTCGACTACCTCGGCGGCGAGCAACTGGCTCTGGCCCATGCCGTCGCGAATCACCTTGCCGCCGCCGAACTTTACTTCTTCACCGTAGGTGGTGAAATCCTGCTCGACCTCGATCCACAACTCGGTATCGGCCAAGCGAACCTTGTCACCCACAGTAGGACCGAACATGTCGGCATAAGCCTGGCGGGATATTTTCATTGCACGTTCCTAAGACAGTTAGACCGAACCTGTAGGAGCGAGCTTGCCTCGCGATCTTTTGGAAGATCAAAAGATCGCGAGGCAAGCTCGCTCCTACACAGGGGAAGAGCGGTTAATCCAGATTTCCCATCACACGCCCGGCAAAGCCGAACACGCGACGCAGCCCGGCCAGTTCCACCAGTTCCACTTCGCGGGTTTGCCCGGGCTCAAAGCGCACCGCTGTGCCCGCCGGAATATTGAGGCGCATGCCACGGCTGTCGCCGCGATCAAACATCAGCGCGTCGTTGGTCTCGAAAAAATGATAGTGCGAGCCCACCTGAATCGGCCGGTCGCCACGGTTGGACACGCTGAGGGTGTGGGTGCGGCGACCGACGTTGAGTTCGATCTCGCCCGCTTCAATCCGGTATTCGCCTGGAATCATTGCGGTTCACTCAAGGTTTTGTAGTAGATGGCTGTCGGCGCGTAGGTGCCGTTAGGGTTTTGGCAATAGTTGGGCAGCTCGCCCACACGGGTGTAGCCCAGCGCGCTGTAGAAGTTTTCGGCGGGTGAACCGGCCTCGGTATCCAGGTGCAGCAGGCCGCGTTTTTGCCCGCGTGCGCCTTGCTCCAGCGCATGGATCAGCACTTGGCCCAGACCACGGCGGCGCGCTTCGTTGAGCACCAGCAGCTTTTGCACTTCGGCGCGGTTGAGGCCATTGGCCCGTTGGCACAGCGCCAATTGCACGCTGGCCAGCACGCGCAGATCCTCGACCAGCACCCATAGCAGCAGGTTGCCCTGTGCCAGTTGCGTGTGCACATCGTCGAAGTAGCGATTGGCCTGGACCAGGTCAAAGTCGCCCATAAAGCCGACCGAAGCCCCGTGCTTTACGGCGTCGACCAGCAGCTCGATCAAGCCTTCGCGGTACTGCGCGAACGTGGACGCGGTGACTTGAATCGGTTGTTCGGTGGTCATTGCCCACGCTCCTGTGGTGGTAGTGCGCCGGGGTTGAGCATCAGTTGCATAAAGGTCAGGTCGAGCCAGTTGCCGAATTTGATCCCGACCTGCGGCATGCGCCCGCTGGTGACGAAACCCAGTTGTTTATGCACATGAATCGAGGCCGCATTGCCGCCTTCGATGGCTGCCACCATCACGTGCTTGCCGCAGCCTCTGGCGCGTTCAATCAGTGCGGCGAGCAGCTTGGGCCCCAGTTTTTTGCCGCGCTGGTCGGGGTGTACGTACACCGAATGCTCGACGGTGTGGCGAAAGCCTTCAAAGGGCCGCCAGTCACCAAACGAGGCATAGCCCAAGGCAACATCGGCATCGTCGACGATCACCAGAATCGGATACCCCTGAGCCTGACGGGCGTCGAACCACTGCTGGCGGTTGTCGAGGTCGACGGTTTGCTCGTTCCAGATCGCCAGGGTGTTGAGCACCGCATCGTTGTAAATCTCGCGAATCGCCGGCAGGTCGGCCGGGACGGCATCACGAATAACGTAAGACATGGCGCAGCCTCAGGCGATGGGTTGGTGGACGGTGACCAGCTTGGTGCCGTCAGGGAAGGTGGCTTCAACCTGAATGTCCGGGATCATTTCCGGGATGCCTTCCATCACCTGCTCACGCGACAGCAGGGTGGTGCCGTAGTGCATCAGTTCGGCCACGGTGCGGCCATCGCGGGCGCCTTCGAGCAGGGCGGCAGAGATATAGGCGATGGTTTCCGGGTAATTGAGTTTCACCCCCCGGGCCAGTCGACGCTCAGCCAACAGGCCGGCGGTGAAGATCAGCATCTTGTCTTTTTCGCGTGGGGTCAGGTCCATGGTGGAGTCCGTGTTTAAAACAGAAAAATAGGGACTGTAGGAGCGAGCTTGCCTCGCGATCTTTTAAACGCTCAAAAGATCGCGAGGCAAGCTCGCTCCTACAGAGAGTGCATCAAGTGCTCCAAATTCGTGGTGCAAGCGCCTCGCGGCCCAGCAGTGCCGGGCGCAGCAAGCGCCATAATTCAATTAGCCAGCCCCGCGCCTGCAAGGCTTCGGTGGCCAGGCAGCGGGCCACCAGCAAACCCGGTAACTGGGTCAAATCCCCACGTACCGGGTTCGGCAGGCTGCGACAAGTTTCCAGCAGTTCAGCGCTGATTTCACCCGTCACCAATAACGTGGCAAATACCGGGTTGCCGTCCAGGCCGATGGGGGAGTCCAGCAGCCCGTCATCGCCGACGATGCGCTGGCGCTCATGCCAGAGCAATTGGCCGTCGCGACGGATATCCAGGTGCGATTGAAAATGCCCGCGCTCAAACCGTTCGCCACTGGCCATGCGGCCCAACGCCACCATGTCCCAGTAAAACAGCCGGGCATCGCCCTCAAGCTCAATGCGTGTGCTGATTTCGGCTTGGGCCGCGCTGAACACGATGGTTTCTTGTGGCAGCCATTCGAGGGTCGCGCCTGCGGCCACGTTGAGTTCGACGCTCTGGAAGGCCGGGCCCGCCGCGCGGTACCACTTGGCTGCGCCGGGGCTGGTGAGTTGCGTCCAGGCATCGGGCCC
>NZ_WIWK01000269.1:0-899 GCF_009600165.1 Pseudomonas sp. FSL R10-0399 | reverse complement strand
GTTCGGCGGCCTGCGAAGCACCACCAAAATAGATCGCGGGCGCCGGGGCCTGAGGCGCGATGGGGGCGCTGCCTGCGCTGCGGTAATAGCGCCCGTGATAGGGCTGGCTGCGGCCGCTCCACACCGACTGGAACACTTCAAGAAACTCGGCGGTGCGCGCATAGCGCTCGTCATGCTCCAGAAAATCCCCCAGCGAGCGCTGCTCAAACCGGCTCGAACCGCTGACCACATGCAGGTCCAGACGCCCGTCGGTGAGCAACTGCAAGGTGGCAGCACGGTGGGCGCTGTAGGCGGGCAGTTCGAGGCCGGGGCGCACGGTCAGCAAAAAGCGCAGGCGGCGTACTTCTTGGGCCAGCACGGCGGTGATCAACCACGGGTCTTCGAAACCGCTGGCGGTTGGCACCATGATGCCGTCGAAGTCGCCAAGTTCGGCCGCCCGCACTATTTGGCGCAGGTAGTCGAGGGTGGGCGCGCGTTCGCCCTGCTGGAACAGCCCGACACTGGGCAGGCCGCTGCTGGTCAGGTGGCGGCCGTCGCCGTTGGTGGGCAGGAACCAGTCAATCTCGATGGCCCCTTTAGCGGGTGTGGGCATGTCAGGCGTTCTCCTTGCGCAGGCCCTGAGCTGCCAGCAGGGGCAGGATCTGTTCACCAAAGCGCAGCACGTCGCTGACCGACGGCTGGCTCTGAATCACGATGTGTTCGATCCCCAGCCCGTGCAGTTCTTGCAGGCGGGTGGCGAGTTGTTGCGGGGTGCCAATCAGGTAGGCCGGTTGCCCCGGCGCCGTTTGCAGCAGGTTGGGATGGACCTCGAAGTGGCGCAGCGGGTGGCCACCGCGTTGCAGGCGCAGCACGCTGTCAGCTTCGCTGGTTGGGGCCGCCGGTAGCGCTGGCAGTTGTCG
>NZ_WIWK01000268.1:0-900 GCF_009600165.1 Pseudomonas sp. FSL R10-0399 | reverse complement strand
GTGCTCAAAACCCTGGGCTTGTTGCTGGCCGCAGGCGGCAGTGGCTGGCTGGCCACGGAGCACGTGCCTTACCAGGCAATGCTGGCCGATCAGCGCACCGCCACCGGGCAGCGTCGGCACCTGCGCTTAAGCGATGAAAGCCAGATAGACATCAATACCGACAGCGCGCTGGACATCGTTTTCAGTGAGCAAACGCGCCTGATCCGCCTGCACCGGGGCGAAATCCTGGTGCAAACCGCCAGCGACACTCGACCCTTTATCGTCGAGTCGCCCCAGGGCAGTGTGCGCGCCTTGGGCACGCGCTTTGTGGTGCGCTGCGAGCCAAGCTTTACCGAGGTGTGCGTATTGGAAAAGGCGGTTGAGCTGCGGCCCTTGAATCACCCGTCACGGGTGCAGCGCCTGGATGCGGGCCAGCAGGCTCACCTGGAACCCAATGAGGTCGGCGCCATCACGGCGGCCCCGGCGGGTGCTGGTGCCTGGAGCCAGGGAATGCTGACAGTCATCGATTGGCGTTTGGGTGATTTCATCACTGAACTGAGCCGCTACCGCCCCGGCGTATTGCGTTGCGATCCCGGCATTGCGCACTTGCGGCTCAGTGGCGCATTTCGGATTGATAACACCGACACCATTCTGGAAAACCTCAGCCAGTCGCTGCCGGTCACGGTGCGTTTCATCACGCGTTATTGGGCCACTGTCGAAGCGGCTTAAAT
Source organism: Pseudomonas sp. FSL R10-0399 (assembly GCF_009600165.1). Lineage (NCBI taxonomy): Bacteria > Pseudomonadati > Pseudomonadota > Gammaproteobacteria > Pseudomonadales > Pseudomonadaceae > Pseudomonas > Pseudomonas sp. FSL R10-0399. The sequence goes on along the minus strand of NZ_WIWK01000268.1, from coordinate 190 downwards.
TTTTTTGCGAATAATTCCCACTAAGGGTTGCCGATTTCAGTTTTCGTTCGGCCATGTACAGAAAGCAGCGATCACAGCTGCGCCTCTGCCCCTGCCAACGGAAGGAAACCTGTATGTCACGATTTACCCTTAGCGCCGCCAAGCCGCTCGCGCAGGCCATCCGCCTGGCGGTGGCGCTCGGTGCCTCTGC
>NZ_WIWK01000267.1:0-945 GCF_009600165.1 Pseudomonas sp. FSL R10-0399 | reverse complement strand
GCCCGCCGCTGATCCGCACCACCCTGGACGCCAACCTGCAACGCCGCCTCGAAGACTTGCTGCTGGGCTGGCGGGCACGACTGCCCGAGCACACCTCGGCGGCGATCCTGGTGGTTGAAACAGAGAGCATGGCCGTGCGCGCGTACCTCGGCTCTGTAGACATCAACGATGCGCGGCGCTTTGGCCATGTCGACATGATCAGCGCCTTGCGTTCACCGGGCTCGACCCTCAAGCCTTTTTTGTACGGCATGGCGATGGATGCCGGGCTGATTCATTCCGAGTCGCTGCTGCAAGACGTGCCGCGGCGTTACGGTGATTACCGTCCGGGCAATTTCTCGATGGGTTTTAGCGGGCCGGTGTCGGCCAGTTCGGCGTTGGCGTTGTCGCTTAACTTGCCAGCGGCGCAACTGCTTGAGGCCTACGGGCCGAAACGTTTTGCGGCCGACCTGCGCAACGGCGGCGTGCCGTTGAGTTTGCCTGCGCTGGCAGAGCCCAATCTGGCGTTGATTCTGGGCGGGGCTGGCAGCCGTCTGGAAGATCTGGTCAGCGGTTACAGCGCGCTGGCGCGGGGTGGCAAAAGCGCCAATCTGCGCCTGCAACCGCAGGATGAACTGGTCGAGCGGCGCATGCTGTCGCCGGGTTCAGCGTGGATCATCCGTCGCATCTTGAGTGGCCAGGCACGGCCGGATCGCGACCCGACCGCCGAGTTGGTACAGCGCCCCAGCCTGGCGTGGAAAACCGGTACCAGTTATGGCTTTCGCGATGCGCTGGCCATTGGTGTAGGGCCGCGCTATTTGATCGGTGTGTGGATCGGTCGCCCGGACGGTACGCCGGTGCCGGGGCAGTTTGGTCTGGCTTCGGCGGCGCCGCTGATGCTGCAAGTGCACGATGTGCTGAGCAACCGCGACAGCCAGCGCGGCATCGTCGCGCCGGTGCAGCCAGTGC
>NZ_WIWK01000266.1:0-953 GCF_009600165.1 Pseudomonas sp. FSL R10-0399 | reverse complement strand
GGGTCGCAGGCAATCGCCAGCCGTGCAGGCGGGAAGCGGGTCATTTGCTCCAGCAGTTTTTGCCGGGACTCGCGGCTGTCGAGGATGCCCGCGTCTTTGACCGTGGTCGGCAATTTGGGCGGCCACGGGTGCTGGTCGTCCAGCTCGATGGCGACGATCAGCGCGCCCTCGGTGTCCAGGTCGGTCTGCCCGGCGTGCACGTTATGCAACTGCTCGGGGGCTACGTCGTTGACCCCAAGGCGCTCGCTGCTCGGCATCAGGCGTTCGCGCAGTTGGCTGTAGCCGGGCAGGGTGAGGTCCAGTTGCAGCGCGTTGCGCCCCCGGATCCAGCGCCAACGGCAGAAGGCCGCGAGCAACAGACGCGGCAACACACCGTAGACCACGACTACGCCCACCAGCCACACGGCCCAGGCCTGACGCACGGCTTCGCTGCTGTAAGCGGTGTCGGTACTGGCGCGGATCATCGCTTCGGTCGGCCCGCTAAACCCAAGCCACCCGGGCACCACGCCCAAGGCGCGGGTGGCGCTGACAAACACATCGGCGCTCAAAATGGTGGTTTCCCAGACAAAGCCGTAACGGCGGGTGGCCATCAGCAAGAGCATGAGCGTCAGCGCGCTGAGCATTGCCAGCAGCCACAAGCCATTGACCAAGGTACCCAGCGCCCAGCGATTGAGTTTTTGCCGTTGCAGCACCAGCAACAACGCCGGGGCCAACTGCGCAGCCTTGGCGTCGCGGGCAAACTTGTCGCTGAGCCACAGCCACAAACGGCCAAGGCTGGCGCTGTGTTCACCGGCGAAAACCAGCCCCAGCAGCCAACTGATCAGCAAAATCAGGTTGATGCCGAGCAGGCTGCCGAGTGCCCAGAACACATTGACCGGGGTTTGCCCATTGCCCAGCGCGGCAAAGGCCAGCCCGCCGCCGCTGATGACGGCCAGCACGGCGAGGCCCAGCAG
>NZ_WIWK01000264.1:0-1016 GCF_009600165.1 Pseudomonas sp. FSL R10-0399 | reverse complement strand
AAAGCCGACGAGGAAGAACGAAGAGCTGAGCGCTATCAGGCACAAGCAATGACGGATGCGCTTACGGGGCTTTATAACCGCGCGGGATGGGATCAACTTCTTGTAAAGGAGGAGGCACGATACCAGCGCTATCGCCAATCCTCGGTCGTCATCGTTGTTGACCTAGATGGGCTGAAGGAGACTAACGACTGCCTCGGCCATGCTGCCGGCGACGCACTAATAAAACGTGCAGCAACTGCATTGTTGAAAGCCTCAAGGGCGGAAGATGTTGTGGCAAGGCTAGGGGGTGATGAGTTCGGAATTATCGGAGTTAACTGCGATCTAGAAGGTGGCCTTGCACTGTGCGAGAGGATAAAACTAGCGCTCGATAGTGAGGGAGTCAAGGCTTCCTATGGGCTCGCTGCAACCAACAAGACGATACGAATTTCTCAAGCTCTCACAATCGCGGATCAGGCGATGTATCAGCAGAAGCGTCAAAAAAAGTCGGCGTAACAGTAGCCTACAGACAAGCCAAGGTTGTTCAAGTGTTTCGGCTCACACGAAAACCCTGCACTTGACCGGGCTGCACTCATTGGGCTGGTTTCAGTCTTCCGGGTCAATCTTTTCCTGCGGTTTTCACCTGGCTACGAGGTCAGCCATCAACTCGGCAATGGCATCACTCTTGTCTGCCAGCACCTCTTAGATGCTCGTTGACTCGGTCATGCACCAGAACTTTCATGCGGGTAGCGCGACGATTGGCAAACAGATAAGCGCAGTGCGGCTTCGCCGCACCGAACACCCCAATCACTCTGGCCAGCGCTGTTTCAGTGCCAGCACGCATGTCCATGGGTTCGGTGGCGAGCCAGATGGCATCGATGCGAATCATTGTGTGAGCCCACGGACAAAGCGGGCGCATCCTTCAGGATCAGAAGTTGGCCATTTCACTGTGATCGATTGATCGTATGCGTCCGGGCATCCCGTCTTGCGTCACTAAACCGGTTGCCACCTATGCGGCAGCAGCTCCGCAATCTCACTCG
>NZ_WIWK01000263.1:0-1042 GCF_009600165.1 Pseudomonas sp. FSL R10-0399 | reverse complement strand
GCTTTCGGCCAGGGTGCGGGCCTGGCCACGGTTGCCGACCACCACGACGGTGTCCAGCGGGTTGTCGCTCTTGCTCTCGGCGGCCAGTAGCGGGCTTGCGGCCGTCGCGGCTTCGCACACGGCGAGAAACAACAGGCTGCGGGCGAAGATCTTGCGCGGCTGGGGTAAACCCGTGATACGTGAAGAAGTCATGGTACGAAGGCTCCAGTGTGTTCCCCGGTTCGCGCCCTGCTGGGTGGCCAACCTTGTCGGGTAAGGCGACGGCATTGGCGTCGCGAAAAAAGTGGTGAGTAGCGGCTTGTTGCCGGATGCTCTGGGGCATCAGTCTCAAGCTCTGGTGCAAAGGCCTTGAGCAAGGGCTGTGCCATTGTTGAAAAGCCTTTGTTAACAACGGCTTGCAGGGCGGGTGTGAGCGGGGTTGGTGTTTTTGTAGCAATGCCCGATCAGGGTGTTGATTTTTCTACAGGGGCATTGGATGGCGAACCGGCTGTTGACGGCGCTCTCGGCTTTGGCACATCACTTGCTCCACATCGGGTACCACCACCTTTTCAGGAAGCGATTGAATGCCACATCCCGGACCCCGCAACTTGCTCACCGACATCCCCGGCCTGTTGGTCGGCCACGCCATCGATGAACGTGTCGATACGGGTGTCACGGTGATCCGCACTGATCGCCCGTGGACTGCCAGCGTCGACATTCGTGGCGGCGGCCCGGGCGGGCGCGAGTCGGCGGCGCTGGAGCCGGAGAACATGGTCGGGCAGTTGCATGCGCTGGTGTTCTCTGGCGGCTCGGTGTTTGGCTTGGGCGCTGCAGATGCGGTGACGGCGGCGTTGTCGGTGCAAGGTGTTGGCCTGCATTTGAAGGCGGGCGCGCCGGCTATTCCTATCGTTCCGGCTGCCGTGTTGCACGACCTGTCCAATGACGGCGACAAAGATTGGGGGCTGGAGCCGCCTTATCGTCGCCTGGGGTTTGAGGCGCTGAACAACTGCGCCGAGGATTTCGACCTGGGGGCGGCAGGCGCGGGGCGTGGCGCCATGGCGGG
>NZ_WIWK01000262.1:0-1043 GCF_009600165.1 Pseudomonas sp. FSL R10-0399 | reverse complement strand
GCGCCGGGCCGCTGCTGGGCGAACTCGGCCAAACCGACCTCGGCCAGCAATTGCCCGGCGCGCCGGTTGGCGTCTTCGCGGTTCAGCCCACGGTTGAGCAGGGCGATGGCGATATTCTCGGCCGCACTCATCCACGGGAACAGGTTGTTCTGCTGGAAGATCAGCGCGCTGTCGGGTTTGTTGCCCGTCAACGCCTGGCCGTCATACAAAAGGTGCCCGGTGCTGGGCTGTTGCAGACCGGCGGCGATGTTGAGCAAGGTGCTTTTGCCGCAGCCACTGCGCCCCAGCAGCACGGTGAAGCTGCCCGCCTTGATGTCCAGATCACCGACATCGACCCGCGTGCCGCCTTCAAACTGCTTGCTCAGGCCACGAAAGCTCAGCGTGGCGCCCCGGCTCATGACGACCACCCGCTAAAACGGCGCCCGAGCAACAGCAACAGGCGATCCACCACAAAACCCACAGCACCAATGGTCATCACGCCCACCATCACCAACGGCATGTTGTACATCTGCTGGGCCATGATGATCATGTAGCCCAACCCGGAATTGATCCCGGCCATTTCCCCGGCCAGCACCGCCATCCACGCGCCGAAAAAGGCCATGCGCAGGCTGGTCATCGCGCTCGGCGCAATCGCCGGCAAGCGCACCCGTAGCCAGATTTGTTTGCGGGTGCAGCGCAGGTTGTGGGCGATGTTCAGGTACTGCGGGTTGATGGCGTCCAGTGCGGCGCTCAGCGACAGCGTCATGGTGCCCAGCACGGCGAGGAACACCACGAAGACCGCCGCCTGGCCACCAATGCCGATCACCGCGATGGTGAAGGGCACCCAGGCCACCGGTGAGATCGGCGCCAGGGTTTGCACCAGTGGCAGGATCAAACGGCGCAACAGCTTCACTTCGGTGATCAGAACCGCCAGCACCAGCGCCGCCAGGCTGCCGGCCAGCAGCCCGCCGCTGACCCGCATCAAGGTCACTAGCAAGGCCTCCAGCAATCCGCTGCGCTGCTGGCCGAAACCCACCACCGCTTCACCGGAAAACGCGTACGGC
>NZ_WIWK01000261.1:0-1048 GCF_009600165.1 Pseudomonas sp. FSL R10-0399 | reverse complement strand
GAGTAGTGCGCCACGGTTTTGGATTCTCAATTTTCGGTTGATCTGATTTTGATTTGTCGGCTTGCCGACCGCATGCAAACGTAGTTTGCGTAAGTGCGCCCTTGATCCGTTTTTGATCCGCGCGTTTCGTAGAAACAACTAAGCGCGCCCTGTTCAAAAAAGCGGAGGGAAACAGCGAAGGTCAAAGGCCAGAGCAGAGAGGATGCAGAGAGGATGCCGGATAGGGAGAGTGCTACAAAATGTAGGCATTTTGAAAACTCTCCCCTGCTGCCGTGGGCTCTTGGTTTTAAGTGAGTTTTGAATTCGGAAAACAAAACTAAATTAAGAATTTAATCGGATCTTAAAAAACGAATTGAATTCAAATCTAAAAAACGGACAGGAAATGTTTTGTGGCCACCGCCTGCACGCAGTCGATCCCCACAAAACCCTGATCAGGGCTGTGCCCCGATACCCCGTTGAGTTGTGTACCTGGTTAAAAATCCTGACGCACTTCGTTTGTCCCCCCGGGTTTCACCAGGGCGGAAAAACTCGCCCTGGTGAAACCCGGGGCTGCAGGAAAAAATCAAAACGGAGAGGGGTCAAGGGGACGTGGAATACCGCAGACCGGAACGGGCAAGGATATGCCGCGAAAGCCCCTTGATGCCTCGCAGTGCCCCAATGCTCCGGGCTGGTGGTTGGGGGTGCTCTTCCCCCGACCGCCTGCCACGTGGCGAGCAGTCCCGAAGGGCCGTCGGAGACGATCTGTTTTTGGCTTTTTGGCGGTGCTTGGAGGGGTCGAAAAACGGGCGTCGGAGAGGCCGATTTCCTTTACTTGATACTTACGATGGTAATTCAAGGGTGCAAAAAGCGGCTACAACCCTTGTGGACCGTGGCTTTGAGGGTTATTTGACGCGTAAAAAGAAAAACCCCAGAATCGTGGGTCTTCGAGGTCCAAGATATCTAGGGTTTTCCATGGAAAACGTTACCGCTTCCACGTCTGTCCATTCTAGCGAAATTATTGCGCTTGAACAGCCCCGCGACGGGCTTTCCGATTACAGTCCGAATGATG
>NZ_WIWK01000260.1:0-1061 GCF_009600165.1 Pseudomonas sp. FSL R10-0399 | reverse complement strand
GCGTGGGGGCTAGCCAAGGAAAAGCGTACCGACAGCGCAACTCGCGAAAACATCCGCAACCCGCTGCGCTTTCAAGGACAGTACTTCGACACCGAAACCGGGCTGCACTACAACCGCTATCGGTACTATGATCCGCAGGTCGGACGGTTTATCAGCAAAGACCCGATCGGGTTTGCGGATGGGCTGAATGTCTATGCGTATGCGCCGAATCCGGTGGGGTGGGTTGATCCGCTGGGGTTGGCTAAACGTGGTCCGGTACCTGGTGGTCAAGGACCACACAATGAAGTTATCGCCCAATGGGGGCGTGAGGCCACCGAGGCCGGAGGTACAGTGCAATCTGGAGGTGGGGTCAAACGGGAAACTCTTATTTCAACACCAGGCGGCCAAAAACAGGGTCGTCGGCCAGATATTATTATTGAACTAGAGGATGGAAAAAAAGTTTACGGAAATGTTGGGAGAACCAAGGCTGATGGAACTCCAGTACTTCGCGAGATAAGCGCCATGAACGACTTAAAAACCAAGACTACTGGCAATGATATTCCTGACGACGTACAGTTTAGAGCTTACTGCCCTTGCACCCCAAAGAGAGCAAAATAGAATGGACGTCAATATATTCATGACAATCGAAGAATTTATATTTACAAACCTCAAACTTATTAAAAACACCAAGTGTAATTTATACAGATCCGAGAGTTACGAACACCCATACAATCTAATGGATGGCAATGACCCGATCTCTTGGAGTTGTAGTGAGTCAAGATCATTATCTCTACTCATTGGAAAAGTTGAGGACGAGCATAAAATTTTAAAAGACAAACAAATTAACATCCCAAGAGCTCGTCGAGTTGGCTTTGTAGACATTAGATACGGAGGAGAAGATGAGCATGCCATAGGCGCTTCCCATTATGGAGCGGACACATCCACCACTGCGAAGGTTATTAATAGAGAGCTAAAGAAAATACTTAAAGAATTTGCCCATAAGGGAGCCTGAATTCATAGAATAAGCGCAACGCTTGAAACGAGAGGCAGAGAGCCAGCCACCGGTAGAATCCAGGCTCTCA
>NZ_WIWK01000025.1:0-59016 GCF_009600165.1 Pseudomonas sp. FSL R10-0399 | reverse complement strand
CCACCGGCACCACCTGCGCCAAAACCGGTGACACCGGCCTCGGCCAACGCCGGTTATTTGCATAACCCGGCGCCGGAATACCCGTCGCTGGCCATGCGTCGCGGTTGGGAAGGCACGGTGTTGCTGCGCGTGCACGTGTTGGCCAGCGGCAAACCGGGCGAGATCCAGATACAAAAAAGCAGCGGTCGTACCCAGCTCGATGACGCCGCCCTGGCGGCCGTCAAACGCTGGAGTTTCGTCCCGGCCAAACAGGGCGACGTGGCCCAGGACGGCTGGGTCAGCGTACCCATCGACTTCAAAATCAAATAACTGAACCTGATTGTTCCAGCGGGCTACCTGACAAAAGGCGCATCGCACTACTGACTTAACGCCTTTGTTGGAGAGCCACACCATGAACCTGATCGCTTCCCCTTTTGAATCCATCGAACACGCGGTCATCTGGCTGCTGATTATTTTCTCGGTCGCCACGTGGGGCCTGTTCTTGCTCAAAGGCGTGCAGTTCGGCCGCCTTAAAAGCCAGGACCGCCGCTTCCTCAAGCAATTCTGGGCCGCCACCAGCCTCGACTCCGCAGCCGAACTGGCCAGCACCGCACCAGGTGCCGCTGCCCGTGTTGCCCAGGCCGGTTATGCCGCGATCCAGGTGTCTGACACCCAGCAAACCAATGACCTTGCTCACGCCATCAACCATCAGGACCGCCTGGAGCGCTCACTGCGCCAGCAGATCGTGCGCGAACGCCGCTCACTGGAAACCGGCCTGGCGATCCTCGCCAGTATCGGCAGCACCTCGCCTTTTATCGGTCTGTTCGGCACCGTGTGGGGCATCATGTCGGCCTTGAAAGGCATCAGTGCTGCGGGTTCTGCCAGCCTTGAAACCGTGGCCGGGCCGATTGGTGCGGCACTGGTGGCGACCGGCGTCGGGATCGCCGTCGCGGTGCCTGCGGTGCTGGTGTACAACTACTTTTTGCGTCGCCTGAAACTGACCGCAGCCGACCTCGATGACTTTGCTCACGACTTCTACAGCCTGGCCCAGAAGAGCGCGTTCCGCGTGCATTTGCACCCGGTGCTGAACACCGCAGCCGGTGCGAGCAAAGTAAAGGAGGCGTCTTAAGATGGCTTTTTCAACCCAAGACAACGATGAAGTCCTGAGTGAAATCAACGTCACGCCGCTGGTCGACGTGATGCTGGTGCTACTGGTGGTGTTTATCGTCACTGCACCGCTGCTGACCAACGCAATCCCGATCAATCTGCCGAAAACCGAGGCCGTGGCCCCGATTGAGCAAAAGGATCCGGTGGTGGTGAGCATCGACGACAAGGGCAAGGTGTACATCAACAAGGACGAAATTCAACCAGACCTGCTGGAAGTCAGCCTGCAAGATGCCAAGGCGAAAAACCCGGATGTGCGCGTGCAGTTGCAGGCCGACAACGGGGTGAGCTACGGCGAAGTGGCCAAGCTCATGGCCTCGATTGAAAAGGCCGGCATTACCAAGCTGGCGGTGATCACGGCCAAATAAACAGGGGTTGCCTCGCGATCTTTTAGGGACCAAAAGATCGCGGGCACGCTCGCTCCTGCCAATGGGCTTGATCTTAAATGACCCGCCGGAGCTCAACGTTTAATCCTCCCCTGCTTTAAAGCACAAAAAAGCCGGTGAAAACCGAGCTAAATCGACCCCCGACCGTCATCCCGATGTCACGCAGCTTTGTTTCCTTGGGCGCATTTCGCCACTCAAGGAGGCTCCATGATTCGTCCAACGCTGCTCGCCCTCGCGCTGTTTTCTGTGATCAACAGTGCAGCGGCCAGCCCCGCGTCACCCCTGCCCCATTCACCCGGTACACCCTATGCCGCCAGCGGTCTGGCGGACCGGATTGTGCTGACGCCGGGGGCCAATCCTGCGCGGGAAATGGCCGTGACCTTTCGCACCGACACTCATCAGCAAGCCAGCCAATTGCAACTGGCGGTCGCCCTCGACGGCCCGCAACTGGCCAAGGCTGCTAATACGCTGGAAGGGACTCAACTGAGCCTGGACACTGAAAACGGTCCGGCCCTTTACCACCAGGTGCGCCTGCACGATTTACAGCCAGACACCGCCTACGTGTACCGGGTCAAAGGTGCTGAAGGCTGGAGCGAGTGGCTGCAGTTTCGTACTGCTGCCGAGACGTTCAAGCCATTCAGTTTTATCTACATGGGCGATGTGCAAAACGACATTCTGTCACTGGCCTCGCGCAGCATTCGCCAGGCCCTGAGAAGTGTGGCCAACCCTGCGCTGATCGTGCATGCCGGGGATCTGGTGTCGCAACGCGATGACCTGGTGCATGACGACCAATGGGGCGAGTGGAACCAGGCCGGTGGCTATAACTACGGGATGATCCCGCAGGTGGTGGCCATCGGAAACCACGAATACCTGGACGGGACACACCCTGATGGCAGTGAAAGCCGCACCCTGAGCCCGCACTGGAATCGTCAGTTCGCGCTGCCGGACAACGGCGTGCCGGGCTTGAAGAACACCACGTATGTGATGGATTACCAGGGCGTGCGTTTTATCGTGCTGGATGGCACAGCGGCCCTCGACATGGGCACCTTGGCCGAGCAAACAACATGGCTTGAGAACAGCCTGAAAAACAGCCCGGCGCGCTGGAATATTGTGGTCAACCATCAGCCCGTTTTCACCTGCGCCCGCCCCGAAGACACCGAACCATTGAAGGCCGCCTGGAAGCCGTTATTTGAGCGCTACAAGGTGGATCTGGTGCTGCAAGGCCATGACCATTGCTACAGCCGCGTGACCAGCGAAGCCGGGCGTGCGGCCTCCCGCGCCGACCGTGCCAGCGGCAAGGTGCAGGGCCCGGTGTACATGGTCTCGGTGGCGGGGTCGAAGATGTACGGGCTCAATGACCGGGCGCACCTGCAACCGGACCGCAGCGCTGAAGAAACCCAGTTGTATCAGACCATCGACGTGCAGGACTCACGCCTTGAAGTGCGCAGCTACACCGCCGCGGGCAAGCTGTATGACGCGTTTGACCTGGAGCGAGATGCGCAAAACCGTAACCACCTGAGCGAGCCAGTAAAGTCCCTGCCTGCTGAACGGGCCTGCACCGGCACGGCGGGCCCGGATGGTTACCCGTGCAGTTCGCGGGGTAAGTAAACCCCTTCACTTGTCTCGCGATCTTTTGAATGTTTAAAAGATCGCGAGGCAAGCTCGCTCCTACAGTGGGTGATGCGTTGGATTCAGGTAATGGGCGCCGGGTTGAACAGGGTGAGGTCGTTGTGCAGTTTGTGCTGTTCGGCCCAGGTGTGTTTTTTGCCGCTGGCCACGTCCAGGTAATAGTGGAACAACTCCCAACCCAGCTCCTCGATGCTCGCCCGCCCGGTGGCGATGCGCCCGGCGTCGATGTCGATCAGGTCCGGCCAGCGCTGCGCCAGCTCGGTGCGGGTCGAGACTTTCACCACTGGCGCCATGGCCAGACCATACGGAGTGCCACGGCCGGTGGTGAACACGTGCAAGTTCATTCCGGCCGCCAGTTGCAAGGTGCCGCAAACAAAGTCACTGGCCGGGGTGGCACAAAAAATAAGTCCTTTGTGGATAAAGCGTTCGCCTGGGCCGAGCACGCCGTTGATCGCACTGCTGCCGGACTTGACGATAGAACCCAGCGACTTTTCGACAATATTCGACAACCCGCCTTTTTTGTTGCCCGGCGTGGTGTTGGCGCTGCGGTCAGCCTCGCCTTTGGCCAGGTAACGGTCGTACCAGTCCATTTCACGCACCAGTTCCTGGGCAACCGCCTGGCTTTGCGCCCGCGAGGTCAGCAGGTAAATCGCATCGCGCACTTCGGTGACTTCAGAAAACATCACCGTCGCCCCGGCCCGCAACAGCAGGTCCGACGCGTAGCCCAATGCCGGGTTGGCGGTGATCCCGGAGAACGCGTCGCTGCCGCCGCATTGCATGCCGAGGATCAGTTCGCTGGCCGGCACTGTTTCGCGGCGACGCTGATCGAGCTTCTGCAAGCGGGTTTCGGCCAACGCCATGATCTGTTCAATCATTTCGGTAAAGCCGTGGCTCGCCTCCTGCAAGCGGTATAACCACGGCTCGCTGAGGTCCACCGAAGGGTCGTTGTCGTGCATCACCTGCCCGGCCTGAAGTTTTTCGCAGCCCAGACTGATGACCAGCGCTTCGCCGCCCAGGTTGGGGTTGCGCGCCAGATTGCGCACGGTACGAATCGGGATGTAAGCGTCGGTGGCACTGATCGCCACGCCGCAACCGTAGCTGTGGGTTAGCGCCACCACGTCATCGACGTTCGGGTAATGCGGCAGCAGTTCGTCACGGATGCGCTTGACCGCATGGTTCAGCACCCCGGTCACGCACTGCACGGTGGTGGTGATGCCCAAAATATTGCGCGTGCCCACGGTGCCGTCGGCGTTGCGATAACCCTCGAACGTAAACCCTTCAAGGGGCGCCTGTGCGGCCGGTACCTCGGTGGCCAGCGGCAGGCTGTCTAGCGGTGGCGCGGTGGGCATGCGCAGTTGGTCTTCATTGACCCAACGCCCCCGCGCAATCGGCTGCAAGGCGTAGCCAATGGTTTGCCCATAGCGAATCACTTCGCCGCCCTGGGGTATATCGACCAGCGTGACCTTATGGCTTTGCGGCACAAAGTCCAGAGTCACCAGGCCATCCGCCAGCTCGGTACCGGCAGGCACACCCTGGTCATTCACCACCACGGCCACGTTATCCCGCGCATGCAGGCGGATGGTGCGCGGCGAGTCGGCATGTTCAATCAACGTCATAAGCCCGCTCCTTGGTTTTACGCAAAAGGCCGCTGATTGCTCAGCGGCCTTGGGCATTGTTTATTGCGGGCCTTGCTTGTCGATCAAGGCGGCCAGCGCTTCGTATTCTTCCGGCAACAAATCAGTCAGCGGAGCGCGCACCGGGCCTGCGCTGTGGCCAGAAATGGTCGCCCCGGCCTTGACGATGCTCACGGCGTAGCCCGCTTTGCGGTTGCGGATGTCCAGGTACGGCAGAAAGAAGTCGTCGATGAGTTTGCCCACGGTGTCGTGATCTTCGCGGGCAATGGCGTGGTAGAACTCCATCGCGGTTTTCGGGATGAAGTTGAACACCGCCGAAGAGTAAACCGGCACGCCCAGCGCTCTGTAAGCCGCGGCGTAGACTTCTGCCGTCGGCAAACCGCCGAGGTAGCTGAAGCGATCACCAAGGCGACGGCGGATCGAGACCATCAGTTCGATGTCGCCCAGGCCGTCCTTGTAGCCGATCAGATTCGGGCAACGTTCTGCCAGACGCTCCAGCAGCGGTGCGGTCAAACGGCAGACGTTACGGTTGTAGACCACCACACCGATGTTCACCGACTTGCACACCGCCTCGACGTGGGCGGCAACACCGTCCTGGCTGGCTTCGGTCAGGTAGTGCGGCAACAACAGCAGCCCTTTGGCGCCCAGGCGCTCGGCTTCTTGCGCGTATTCGATGGCCTGACGGGTAGAACCGCCGACACCGGCCAGAATCGGCACGCTGGTGGCGCAGGTATCGACCGCAGTTTTGATCACTTGCGAGTATTCGCTGGCCGCCAGAGAGAAAAACTCACCGGTGCCGCCTGCCGCGAACAAGGCAGACGCGCCATACGGGGCCAGCCATTCCAGGCGCTTGATGTAGCCCTCACGGTGAAAATCACCCTGAGCATTGAAATCGGTGAGCGGAAAAGACAGCAGGCCAGACGAGAGGATGGACTTCAGTTCTTGTGGATTCATTATTCGAACACCCTGGGACGTGTTGTGGGGATAAGGATGGCAGCACTTAGCTTTGTCGTACGTCATCGTACAACTATTAACATTATCGTCAATCCCTCTTATTGAAATCACGCCCACAGAGGCGCCTTGGCCGCTCAATAGCCATAGGCCAAGGGCCGTATTAGAGCGGTCAAACGCTGGATGAAATAAATATCAGAAAGGCTAAATCTGCGGATTTAAGTGCGTACAGCGATGATAGCGCTTTGCGGTCCCGCGCAGATTCGTGCCTCGTGAGTGCCAACCGGGCATGCCATTAAACAAGCCGCGATGTTGTACGATCACAACGCCTCATCCCTTGGGGCCTTTGACCGGATACGCCATAAACGGCTTGATTTCCTTGAGCACAAACATGCTTTGCATCTCTTTGATCCCGGTCAGGCGCCGGATGACCGACATGGCAAAGTCGGCAAAGGTGTCCAGGTCCCGCGAGACCACTTGCAGCAGAAAATCCGCATCGCCGCCAATGCTGTAGCAGGCCACCACGTCTTCAAGGGCCATGACCTCCTGCTCAAACTTGCGCGCTTCGACTTCGCTGTGGCGGTCAATGGTGACCCGCACAAACACAAGCACGCCGAGGCCGATCTTGCGTCTGTCCAGCACCGCGCGATAGCCCTGGATGACCTTGTGCTCTTCCAGTTGTCGTACCCGCCGCCAGCAAGGCGAAGCCGACATGCCGATACCATCGGCCAGGGTCTGATTGGTGGTGCGCCCATCCTGCTGCAAGGCGGCAAGAATTTTGGCGTCAATGGCGCTCAAGCTCTGTTCGGTCATAAATACCCCGTGGATTATTTTCAGGGGTAAATTTTACCCCAATTCAGCCAACCGGCAACCGAAACAGACCAATTTATCCAGCGCCTGCGGGATATGCTTATTGACACACACCCTCAGCCAAGGATGAATCCGGATCATGCTCGAACTCTCTCAAGCACTGACATACACCGCCGCACTGGGCGTCGCCGCGGCCATACCGGGCCCCGGCATGGCCGCTCTGGTTGCACGCAGCGTAAGTGGCGGCGCCCTGCCCGGCTTCAGTTTATTGTCTGGATTGATCCTGGGCGACCTGGTGTATTTGTCCTTCGCGGTGTTTGGCCTGAGCCTGATCGCCCACTACTTCGACGCTTTGTTTGTCTTGGTGCGAGCGTGTGCGGCAGTTTACCTGGGCTATCTGGCCTGGCAGTTCTGGTGGGCGAAACCGCAGCCGGTGGTGCTAGGTCGGCCGATCAACAAGCGCGAGCTGTTCAGCGCCTGGCTGTCCGGCCTGACCATCACGCTGGGCAACCCGAAAACCATCGCGTTCTACCTGGCGCTGTTGCCGCTGGTCATCAATCTGGAGTCGGTGTCGCTGCACACGTGGGGCGTCGTGCTGGTGCCGTTGACCATCGCGGTGCTGTTTATCGTCGGCGGTCTGTTTGTGCTGGGCGCGGTGCGCATCCGCCACTTGCTCGCCAGCCCGCGCGCTCAACACTACCTGTTTAGAGGCGCGGCGTTGATGATGCTGGGTGCAGCGCTGGCCATGCTGGCGCAGAATCTGTAAGAAGCGCCCTGAATAATCGTTTTGCCCTACGACACTCCCGGACCTCTCTCCCGGCCAACCCCGCCGCGTCCGATACGCATCCTGTTGCAGATTGCCCACGCTACGCAGCGTCAGCAATCACGCAAAGGATCCCCATGTCGAACGTACCGCAATCTCGGCGGCGAGCACTGCCGAGCGCCTGCTCATTGCCCGCGAACACCCTCACCCTGGGCCTGTTGGCGGGCTTATGGACGCTGCCAGCACACGGTCTTGCCTATCACGAACAAGGCCGCCTGCACGACGCCGCCAGTTGGCACAGCCAGGAATTCACTCAGGATTGGGGCCTGCAAGCCATCGGTGCAGACGCCGCCTATGCGCGCGGGCTAAGTGGCCGCGGGGTGAATCTGGGTATTTTCGACTCCGGTGTCGACCTTCGCCACGGTGAGTTCGCAGGCAAAGACCATCGTGCTACCCGTTTGGCAGACCCCGGTTGCACCCGTGAGAAGCTGCCCACCGAGCTAGCTGATGGCTGCTTTTTCAGCAACGGGGATCGTGCCCAGGTCGTTTATAACGACCTGCCGCCAGACGTATTGGAGGCGCTGCACTACCTGGTTTCCATTGGCGATCTTTCAAGCGATGACTTGAACGATTACCTCGACATGGCCGGCATCGAATATGAAGCGCACGGCACCCATGTGGCGGGCACAATGCTGGCTAATCGCGATGGCGTGGGCACACACGGCGTGGCCTATGGTGCCGCGCTGAACACGGTGCGGATTTTCAGCAACACCTATAACTTTCTTCCTCCCGTGTACAAAAAAACCCAGAGCATTGAACCGGGCCATTTCGACACATCCACGCCCACCTATAAGCAAATGCACGCGCAGAACGTACGCGCGATTAACCATAGCTGGAACCTCTCTGACCGCTTCGCCGACCTTGATCAACTGACGGCAGCGCTGGCAAAACACCGTGCAGGCGTCGGACGCTCCGTGGCTCAGGGCTCGCTGGATTTCGGCCTGCTCCAGGTCTGGGCGGCCGGTAATACAAGCTCGCCAAACCTCTCACCTGAACAAGCCCCCATGGCGGGTGTTCTCGCGACGCTACCGCTGGCCATTGCGGGCCTTGAGCCGTACTGGCTGAGCGTGGTTAATGTGGACAAAAACCTGACCCTTTCACCCGGCTCATTTCGCTGTGGCTACAGCATGGACTGGTGCGTAGCAGCCCCCGGGACCGCTATTGCTTCGTCGGTAGTCAGCGGCGAAATTGACGCCAACAAGTGGTACGACGAAGACGGCGAGGTCAATGGCTTTGAAGTGACAGGCGACCGGCCTGTTTTTGGTTATGAAACCTGGTCGGGTACCTCCATGGCCGCCCCGCATGTGACGGGCGCGCTGGGGTTGTTGATGGAGCGCTTCCCGTACCTGGACAACCCGCAAATCCGTGATGTGTTGCTGACAACCGCTCAAGACCTCGGCGCGCCCGGTGTCGATGAGGTCTATGGCTGGGGGCTGATCGACCTGAAAAAGGCCATTGACGGGCCGGGGCAACTGCGGGTCGACACCCACGTACAGATGGACCGTCGCGCAGGCGGCGCCGTGGTCTGGCAGGGTGGTGCCTGGGACGATTGGCGCAATGATATCGGCGGCCCGGGGCGGCTGAACAAAGACGGTGTCGGCTGGCTGCGCCTGAGCGGCAATAACCGTTTTGCCGGTGCGACCCTCAACCAGGGCATTCTGGAATTCGACGGCACCAACCACCTCACCCGCGACATCACGGTTGAAGGCGGATTGCTGCGGCTCAATGGCGCCTTGCATGGTTCTGCGCTCAACGTTAACGGCGGCATCGCGCAGATCAACGGCCAGGTGACCGACGCCACGACCTGGGTCGGTGCGGCCGGTTTGCTCAGTGGTGACGGCGAACTATCCCACACCCACGTGCAGGGCACGCTCATGCCGGGCAGCGAACACCGGGCCTTGACGGTAAACGGCGATTACCAGCAACAGGCCGGCTCAACCTTGATCGCCCGTCCCGGCTTAAACCCTGGCCTGCCTGCGCTACAAGTCACGGGCACGGCCCATTTGCAAGGCGGTACATTGCGTTTGGCGCCTGCGCCGAATGTGTTCGCCCTGGGTCAGCGCTACCGTGTGTTGCAGGCTGACGCGGGGATTAATGGCCGATACGACGCGCTGGATCATCAGGCGTTTTCACCGTTTCTCGGGTTCACCCAAATCCACGAGGCCGAGCAGTTATCGGTTGATGTCAGCCGTGGCCTGCCGTTGGTGTCGGCAGCCAATAGCGCCAACCAGCGCGCCATGGCCAAGGCTGCCGATGCACTGCCCATGTCTGCACCTTTGGCACAGCGCCTGACCTCACTGTTCCCGGAGCCGGCGCAACGGGCGCTGGACCAGCTCAGCGGCGAACTGTATGCCAGCACCCAGTCGGTGGTGCTGGAAAATAGCCACGTTATACGGGATGCCGCCCTCACCCGCGCATCGGGCCTGTCGCCTTCTGGCCTGTGGGTACAGGCGTTAAATCAAAACGGTCGACTCGACGGCGATGGCAACGCCGCGAAAGTCAGCCACAGCAACACCGGGGTCATGATCGGCGCCGACCATGGGTTCGAACAGGGCACGCGCGCGGGGCTGCTGTTCGCCAACAGCCAAGGCCGTGTCAACACCGGGAGCGCAGGCAAAGCCTCGCTCGACACTGTCCAGTTCGGCCTGCATGCGGGTCACACCTGGAACGCGTTCGGGCTTTACGGCGGCCTGGCCTATGCGCGCAACACGATACAGAGCAAGCGCCGGGTCAGTTTTGCCGACATCGATGAAGGCCTCTCGGCCAATTACCTCAGCCACACCCGACAGCTTTTTATCGAAGGCAATTACCGCTTGAACTACGACGCCTGGGCGCTGCAACCCTATGTGCAACTGGCCCATGTACGAGTGTGCAACGAGGGGTTTAGAGAGCGTGGCGGCCAGAGCGCCTTGCAGGGCAGTAAAAGCAGCAGCGCGGTCAATTTGAGCACCGCGGGCGTGCGTTTCACGGTTGACCTGAGCCAGCGTCAGATCGGCCCATCGTGGTTGAGCTTCAACGCAGGCCTGGCCTACACCCACGCCAGCGGCGACCTGCAACCCACCACCCAGGTTGCCTGGCAGGGCGCCAGCAGCCAGCGCATTGCCGGCGCCCCACTCAGCAGCACCGTGCAACTGGACCTCGGTGCGGTAGCACGCCTTTCGCGGGGCAGCACGTTAAGCCTGAACCTGAATGATCAACGCGGTAAACGCTCACACGAACAAGGCGTCACGGCGCAGTACCAGTACACGTTTTAAGGCCTGTTCACCTCGGCGAAAATCTCCGTTATCGCTCGCCGGGGTGATCGTTTGACCAGCGCCTTGACCTTGGCGCTCAAACGTAGCAACTCGGCACTGGGCTTGGCCCATTGCTCGGGCGGCAGCGGCTCGGACCATTCACGCATCGCCTCGGGCAGCGCTTTACGGCCGACCTTGGCGATGCGTTTTATCTCCCATTCCACCAAGTGGTTGGGCAGGGTCCATAACGTCATGACGTGGTAGACGTACCAAAAAAAGCCGTAGACCCACCCCACTTCTTTCTCCCGTATACGCCGATGCAAACTGGCGCGGGCATTGCGAAACGTGTGCAGGCCTTCATGGGGCGGGTCGCCGGGAGCCTGAAGTTCCAGCGGGTCCTGGATGGCATGCAGGTCGTTGAGTTCGTACTCCATGTAGCCGCGCACGGCCTCCCAATTGGCAATCGCCAATTGCAGAGCGCCGCACTGGAATTCGACACTGACCAACTCGCCTTCATGCATAAAGCCCATGCCCATCCCGTAGTGGCGGGCCACGCCGTATTGCGTCGCGCTTTGGCCTTGAACTACCCAGGCAGACAGGGATTCCCAAGGGACGAACAAGGGTTGTGTGGCGCCGTCGGGCATAAAACAGACTTCACGGCGTTGGCGGTTGAAGCGGGTGGGGATGACTTTGGTGAAGAGTTTGTGGTGGTGGAGCCAGATGGCGAAGCAAAGGGCTGAGGATCCAAGCCACCCACTAATAGCGATAGGCAGTGCTGCGAAGAATGAGTCAATAACTGCATACCACGCATCCTCAAAACCACTGCCGAGAAATGCAAAGCCTAGACCGGCAATTAGTGGGATGCCGAAAGCTATCAGACATAGAAAAGTAAACGGACCGCCTAGATTAACCTGATAAGAGAATACATTCGGCTCCCCTCCCCCAAAGTCCAAGTAAAGGTCGTTGTATTCACTGATATAAGGACAGCAAGGATCTGCCTCTGTGGGCAGCGGCAAAGGAGCCAAGTAGGTTTGTCTCCCGCCAACACAAAGCTCAATGTCACCCGCTTTTTTGGGTGGTTCTTCCACTGGCTGCTGAGGTGATATCGACTTGGAAGTGGTCATTGCAAAAGCTCCAATGCCATGACATCAACCCCCAACAAAGGCATTTCCACGTTCGATGCGAAATGCTGCCTTGACGAGAGAAAGCGTCCGCTTTCAACAGGATTGAAACGAATACGGTAATTACGCCGAACCAATTGCCCCGCGTCATCTAACGACTGGAGCTCAAGCTCAATCAATAACTCCTCGGAAATATTCCCGATAGCACGCTCAGGGTTGCGTGGATAAGTCAGCTTGATCATCAAGGGGGCTGGCCCGCTCTGTTCTTTTTCGGGCGTGCTCACCATTCGATACAACCCTGCCTGCACCTGCTCCACGGCAAAAGCTCGCCCCCCCTCAAATAAACATTTGATTGCACTTACTCCAATGGGGCTGTCTACCTGGACATCACTAAAGTCATTAACGTGTCGCCTGTGACCTATGTAGGTGAAGTAATTCCGGCAAAAATGACTTATGAAGACTATCAAGTGTGGGAGCGGGCTTGCTCGCGATGCTCTCAAGAGCGCCTCATTTACTCGGCAAATACGCATCATCGTTAACGACCATCGCGAGCAAGCCCGCTCCCACAGAGGCAGAAATTGCATAAGTGAACAGCATTGCCGCATACCGGGGGCTCTGTTTGAACACGTTGCAGCCCAGTGATTTGAGTCGTCATAGCCGCTTAACCACGCTGCCGCGAGTTGGGCTCGCTGCGATACGCCTCAGCAAACACCTCAGTAATAGGCTTGCTCGGTGATCGCTTGATCAACACTTTAACCTTGGCACTCATGCGGAGCAGCTCGGCACTAGGCTTGGCCCATTGCTCGGGCGGCAACGGCTCGGACCATTCACGCATCGCCTCGGGCAGCGCTTTACGGCCGACCTTGGCGATGCGTTTTATCTCCCACTCAACCAAATGGTTGGGCAGGGTCCATAACGTCATGACGTGGTAGACGTACCAAAAAAAGCCGAAGATCCACCCCACTTCTTTCTCCCGGATACGCCGATGCAAACTGGCGCGAGCATTGCGAAACGTGTGCAGGCCTTCATGGGGCGGGTCGCCGGGAGCCTGAAGTTCCAGCGGGTCCTGGATGGCGTGCAGGTCGTTGAGTTCGTACTCCATGTAGCCGCGCACGGCCTCCCAATTGGCAATCGCCAGTTGCAGAGCGCCGCACTGGAATTCGACACTGACCAACTCGCCTTCATGCACAAAGCCCATGCCCATCCCGTAATGGCGGGTCACGCCGTATTGCGTCGCGCTTTGGCCTTGAACCACCCAGGCAGACAGAGATTCCCAAGGGACGAACAAGGGTTCTGTGGCGCCGTCAGGCATAAAACAGACTTCGCGCCGCTGGCGGTTGAAGCGGGTGGGGATGACGTTGGTGAAGAGTTTGTGGGCTTGGAGCCAGACGTAAAAGCACATAGCTGATCCAGCTAGCCACATGAAAGCCGAATATTTCCAGGCAAACACGAAGTACTCCAGTGAAAAGTCAAGACTCTCATCAGAGCTATAGCCTAAAGCTAACCCAATTAACCAGAGCAATAGAGGGAAACCAAAAGCAGAAAAACAAGCACAACTAAATGGTCCTCCCAGCCATATTTGATACGAGTAAACATTTGGCTCCCCTCCTCCAAAGTCCAAGTAAGTATCGTTGTAGTCACTGATATAGGGACAGCACGGATCTGCCGCAGTGGGCAGCGGTAAAGGGGCCAAATAAGTTTGTCGCCCTGCAAGACAAAGCTCTATGTCACCCGCTTTTTTTTGGGGGGCTTCAACTGATTGTTGAGGTGATGTCGATATGGAAGACTTCATTACAAAGACTCCATTGCCATGACATCAATCCCCAACAAAGGCATTTGTACGTTCGAATCGAAATGCTGCTTCGCCGAGAGAAAGCGCCCGCCTTCAAGAGGATTAAAGCGAATACGGTAATTACGCCGAACCAATTGCCCCTCGTCATCTAAAGACTGGAGCTCAAGCTCAATCAATAACTCCTCGGAAATATTGCCAATAACACGCTCAGGGTTGCGTGGATAAGTCAGCTTGATCAATAAGGGTGCTGGCACGCTCTGTACTTTTTCGGGCTTGCTCACCATACGATACAACCCTGCCTGCACCTGCTCGGTTACAACCTCGCGCTGCTCCATGGGAACACCCCGATCCCCACGAAGAAACGTTGTAATTCGCTGTGCGCCGATCTTAAGACCATGACTGGCCCGCCCGTCCAGCCTGTCTTGATAATCAGCCAGCGTCAGCCCCGGCAGGATCACGAATATTTCACCCGGATTGGCACCGGCAAGCATGCTTTGCCAAAAAGGTTCATCGTCTGAACGTTTGATTTCTACGAAAGGCGCCTGCTGCTGCAACTTCAAGTAATGCTGAAATTCTTGAAGGCTTAAATTTTCACGTTTATCTGCCTCAAGCCCCCACGGGGTACTTTGCAGCCAACAATCGTGGCCGCTGGTGTTGTAGCGGTTGTACAGCCAAGTACCTGCCAATTCCAATACCGTAAAGAACGCACCGGCCCAGTTAAAGCGGAAAAAGACGCTGCTTAGCCGAGTACCAGCAACTTTCCATGCCGCCTCCCGGGCAGTCCCTTTAGCAGCATTTAATAAATCTAGTCCTGCCCGTACTGTATTAACAACCCCATAAGCATTGCTGGCCGCCAGACCACCTGCGGCAACCATCGTTAGCAAAGCTCCGCTTTGAGCGCCTCGATTCCCGCTACGGACTGCTTGCAACCAATTACTGTGGTAGTTCTTAAGGCTGATAACAGCAGCAATAAAACCAAATAAATAACTACCCCCCCCAATCCAACATGCAACTTGCCCATCGTGACTTGCAGCCGACTGAGCGAGGTTCGAGCCAAACCATCTCCTAGCTTTTTAACCTGAGCGCTTAGCGCCGTATCGAACACGCCTTGAGCAGCTGCAAATCCTGAAGCACCCGTTGCAAATAAAGCACTCGCAAGAGGCATCCAAACTCTCTTATCACTCGAAACAGCCATTGTCTCTTTAATCACCTGCACCAAATTCACCGCCTGCGCCACAAACAGCAACGACGCCGCGCCATCCCCCAGCACGTTCATCACCGGCGCGCGATGGACACCTTTACGAAAGTTATCCATCAACCCGGCCACTTGCCGTTTGCCTTCATTCGGGAAGATCACCGTCAGCCCTGCTTTGCCCTGTGTCGAACCGAAAATCCGTGCATGTTCATCCGGCAATTCCGGGATGGGGCTAAGGCTGGCTGCCAGCCGTCTTTGCTCCAGATCCAGCCGTTGGCTGTCGTATTGAATTTTCTCCAGCAGTTCCCGGGAGGTCTGAGATTTGTGCCCGTGTTGACGATTGGATTGGGCCCGCTTCTTTTTAAGCAGGGCTATTTCCTGGCGCAGTTTGAAGGTTTCATGCAGCGTTTCGCGTAACGCGGCCTGTTCTTGCGGGGTCGCAAAATGAAACGTCACGCCTTCGGTTTTGGCGGCCTGTACTATCCGCGATTTCAGGGCGATGGGCAGTTTGCGCAGCAGTTCTTCAACGTCGGGCATGGCGTTGTTTTTGAAGAACTCGTCAAAGTTAACCAGCACGTTTTCCAACCCGCGATTAAGCGCCGGGGTCAGGGTGTTGAGGGCGGCATTGGCTACTAAGCGGGTACTGTCGGGGAGGTCGTCCAGCGCCGGTAAACGGTTATGTTCAATGCTGCGCAGGCGGGCCAGAAGTTCAGGGCTGTTGTTGAACAGGACCATGCCCGCAGCTAGCAAAAACGCGTAGTGCACCCACAACGAGGTTTGGTCGCTGTAGGGCAAGGTGTAGTACAGCGGGCGGCTGAATTGCGGCTTTCGCTCGCTGTACGCCAGCAGTTGTTCACAAGCGTCGTCGCTGCGGCAAATGTCTTTGAGGCAGGCATATTCAGTGGCAAACGCGTGCCCGGCGTGGCCGATGTCCATCGGGTCGAAGTACCAGCCCGCTTTATGAAACGCGCCCGAGCACATCAGTTTGACCCGGTCGGCAGTGATGGCATCGAGCAGGTGGTTCCAGCGCGCCAGCCCGGCTCGATGGGCGAGTAATTCTCGGTCCATTGCTTCGCGGTCGATCAGGTCATTGACGCCGCGCTGGCCAAATTTTGCGCCGTAGAGCAGGTCATCAACTTGATTGAATCGGTGCTTGCCCAAGGCAACCAGGGTTTCGAAATGCGAGTCGACAAAAGCCACCGGGGCGACCTGGAAATGTTCGCAGGTGTAGAAACGACGGTCGACATCTTCTGCAGCGCTTCGAGCATTTGAGCCCATGGCAGTGCCTTTTAAGCGGTCCTCATTGGCCAGCATCTGCGCCCGTTGACGCAACACCTCCAACTCCGCCGGCACCGGGCTACCCGCGGGCGGGGTCATCAAGCCACCTCTTTCGAGGTACTCAATGATCGCGGCATCGGTCACCCCGTGCTGCGGCTCAGCCATGCACAGCAAATCATCCAGCAGCGCTTTGTGCGCCGGGTCCGTGCTCTCACCGATCAGCGTTTTGATATCCAGCGCATTGAGCTGGCTGAGGGATTCGATGTAGCACCCCAGCACGTAATCACGTTCATTGTGACCCTGTTTCGCCCCGCCATTGCTCCAGTCGTCGATCCAGCCAACCACGTGGTCCTGATAATTGGCCAGGTCGCGCATGACCCCCAAGGTGTCTTCCAGCACCAGATACAGCGTGTCGTGCCGGTACTGCGGATGAATGCAGCCGGTGAGGCGGTTCATGGAGCTTTGGGCGAAACGCGCGGGCGTTTCCCACAGATAAGGCAAACGCTCATGCTCGGGCAGTTCCGCGTCCAGCCGTTGTTGGGTGGTGTTGGTGTGCTCGGCCAGGGTGCTGCCAGGGTTCTGTTGCTCTGCCTCGATTCGTTCGGTCGCGACTTCGGCCAGCCAATGTTCAGTCATGTCCGGGGTCAGCAGATGGGGCCCGCCGGTGTCGCACTTGGCCTTGTTCAAGTCGACCGCTTGCATAAAGTGATTACGCTCGGATGGCGCATTGAGTACTTGCTGGCACTTTTTCGCGGTCCACGGGACTTCGGAATACGTGACGTACAGCGTGCTGGTTTTGGCGTAAATCAGCCTCGGTTCGTGGATCGGTGCTTCACGGTCGTCGTCGAACACCGCCTGACCTTGCCACAGCATGGCGCTGACCAGACCGTCTTCAATACGGTACTCGGACAAGGTGCCGCTGCTGCCCTCAATCACGTACAACCAGCCATCGCGCAACAGCCGGATGCCCAGCGGCCGGGCGTCGAGGCTGTAGGGCATGGCAACCTCGCTCGCGGGATCGAGTGCCGGGTTGTCGACGATGGCGTAGCGCAGCGGGATCAACTGCACGGTGGTTTTCATCAGCGGGCACGTGCCCATACTGTTTCGCGCATCATCGCGGGAGAGGTTGACGTTATTGGGGTTTTTGGGCCAGAAGGCGGTCGACATCAGGCGGGCTCTCTCAGGTGCAGTGCTCGGCAGCGGGCGATTTCGGCCACTGTCTCGATGCGTTGCGCAGGTGTAAGCGCCGAGACGGTGGTCAGTTGAAGGTGTAAATCGGGATGGTCCCGCAGGGCGTGTTCGCCGAGGTAGCCGTGCACATTGGCGTAAAGGGTGATGTCGAGTTCACTGTTAAAGCCGCGCTCATAGGCCATGCTCGCCAACGCGTGAACATGCGCCCAGCGCTCGCTTGGCGAGAGGTGGACCTGGTACGCAGGAAAGTAATGACGTAGATGCCGGTCGAGCCGCAGCACCACATTGCGAAAACTGACGACATCCAGCGCACTCGCCTCTTGCTCCGAGAGTAAGTAAGGCGTGCCTTGTTGCGGGATGGGCGCAGGGCCGGGGCGCTGATGGAGGTGCCAGACACCCTGCGCCGCGTCGGCGATCAGGATCTGCTGGCAAGGGCCAAACAGGGTGGGATCCCCCGCTTCGACCGCCAGCGCAAATAATGCATGCATGACCGAAGGGTCTGCCAGACGCAGAAACACACGCTGTTCGTGGGGCATGCGGACCACGGTCAGCCAGCGCAGATGGGCAATCATGGACGGCCATTCACCGTCACAAAACAGCAGGTAGCCCCACTCTTCTTCGGCCTTGGCTAAAAATTGTTGGAGCACGGGCTGAGCCGGCGTCTCGACTTTCAGCACACGTGGTGACAGCTCTTCAAGACCCGGCATCGTCGAAGCGGTGTACAGCGGCTCAAATACCCAGGGGTTGTTCCACTGCGCCAGTTGTTGGGAGCGTTTGATCAGGCTGACCGCGTCCAGTAATAAACCGCAGCGTCCTTGCCATTCAAGGTCGGCAGGTAGACCTGCCGACAACGAAAGATCACGCGTATCCATTGAATGCCTCCTGCGAACGACATCAGCCCGCCGAGGCGGGCTGATGAAGTTTATGGGTACTTGGGTTTAACCTCAGACCGGGGTGCGCCAGTCATCCGAGCCAGAAGTACCGCTTATTTCGTGAGTCCAGGTGATTTTGCGGTAAGTGAATTGCACGTCTTCCAGGTGGGTGAAATGGCTGTTAGCTGGGTCCTGGCAGTTGTGCATGTAGTCTTTGATGTCGACGATGATCGCGTCTTCAATTTTGGTGGTGTAGTAGTGCTCTTGCGTCCCGGAAGCCGATGTCCGAAACCATTGAATAACGATTTCGGTCATGCGCTCGCCGGAGGTCAATGCTTGCAGCAGCAACGGCGAAGACTTGTCAAAAACCTTGGTGATGCACAGTGGCTTGTGAACACGCTGACCGGTGGCCTGACCCGATTGCGGATCACGCGGGATGATCACCTCGTGGCTGAAACCTTGAACCATGACCTGGTCTTCGTGCCCTTCCTGATAGGTGTTACCCACTGAATCGGCCGTGAACGCGCCGGATGTGATCAGGCCCTGTTTTGCACCGGTGATGGACATATACGCTGGCGTAGCCATGAAGCTCTCCTTGCACAAAAAATGTGATAACCCGGCAAACAAAAACGTTGCGCGGCCATAGGAGAGTTCAATAGTTGTGCCAGTTAACGTTCAGCCCTTATAGATCAACGCCTGTAGACGAACGTGTGTTTATCGACAGGGGATTTAGGCGAAATATCAGGGAAAAGTGCGCAAGGTGTTGCGCACTGCTGCGCAAAAAGTTGCGCAGTTCGCTGGAGCCCTTTGTTGATCAGGCCTACAGCAAAGTATTCGGTGTAAAAACAGCGTTTAAGTGCGCAATTTTTTTCGCAGTTGTTAAGTGCAGTTTTGTGACCGGCTACAGCGATGAAAGGAGCATGTTCTCACGCTCAACAATCAAGAGATCGCGAGGCAAGCTCGCTCCTACAGAGGGCGAAATTTTGGATGGCTGCGGGATTTAACACAAAAAAAGACCCTGCCCGGCGTCGGGGAGGGTCTTTTTTAACGTAAGGGATTAGCCCAGGTTTACGCCGTGAGACGCGGCCAACGGGCCCAGGCCGCCAGCAAAACCCTGGCCGATGGCTTTGAACTTCCACTCGCCATTATTGATGTACAGCTCGCCAAAGATCATGGCGGTTTCGCTTGAGGCGTCTTCGCTCAGGTCATAGCGCGCCAGCTCTTTGTCATTCGCCTTGTTCACTACGCGAATGTACGCATTGGCGACTTGGCCAAAACTCTGCTTGCGCCCGGCCGCTTCGTGAATGGTGACGGCAAACACCAGTTTTTTGGTGTCTGGGGCAAAGCCGGACAGTTTGACGTGCACTTGCTCATCATCGCCATCGCCTGCGCCCGAGCGGTTGTCGCCCTGGTGCACAACGTTGCCGTCCGGTGAGGTTTTGTTGTTGTAGAACACAAAACTGCCGTCGTTCAGCACTTTGCCGCTCTCGCCAACAATAAACACCGAGGCGTCCAGATCGAACTCCTGGCCGTCGGTTACCCGTGGATCCCAGCCCAACCCCACCACGACCTCGGTGAGACCCGGTGCTTCTTTACTCAGGGATACATTGCCGCCTTTACTCAGACTTACTGCCATGTGCGTGAATCCTTATTTAAAGAACTGAATGGGAACGGCTTGAAAGACCAAGCCATCCCCCCTCGACTGCATCGTGTGCTGCGCCTCCTGGCCGTTGAACAAGGCAAAGCTGTCAGCCGTTTTTAACGTCCGATTTTTCTTCTTTGCCGGGGAAAACAACGCTGGCCGCAATGCCGAT
The DNA here is from genome assembly GCF_009600165.1 of Pseudomonas sp. FSL R10-0399. Taxonomy (NCBI): domain Bacteria; kingdom Pseudomonadati; phylum Pseudomonadota; class Gammaproteobacteria; order Pseudomonadales; family Pseudomonadaceae; genus Pseudomonas; species Pseudomonas sp. FSL R10-0399. The sequence continues at coordinate 39,144 of NZ_WIWK01000025.1, read as the reverse complement.
AGCCAAGACCACCAACACCACCAGCAAGCTGGTGTTTGGCTCAATGCTGATGCCATGGCCAAACAGGTGGTTGGTTGCATTCAACGCCAGCTTGACGGCGATAAAGAACAACAACGCGATAACCGATTTTTCCAGGTGCACCAGATAACGCTTGAGGGCTTCAAGTACGAAGTACATGGTCCGCAAGCCCAAAATCGCAAACATCATGGCGGAGTAAACGATCAGGGGCTCACGGCTGACGGCGATGACGGCTGGCACGGAGTCGAAAGCGAACAGGATGTCCGAGACTTCAACCACCACCACACACAAAAACAGCGGTGTGGCGAACAAGGCGCCTTTGCTGGCCAGGGTCATGCCCTTGTTTTCGGGCTTGGTGATCTCCTGCTCAAGCACGCTGCGCGACACAAAAAACTGATGACCGTGCAGCTTTGGCCACACCGGGAACAGTTTTTTCGCAAACCGGTAGGCGACGTGTTTGGAATAATCTTCGTCTTCGTCGTCTTCATTGCCGCGCAGCATCATGACCGCAGTCCAGGCCACAATCACCGCAAACAGCACTTCTACCCATGGGCCAAAAGCCAGAAGCCCAGTACCGATCGCCACGAAAATCAAGCGGAACACGATGGCGCCGATGATGCCCCAGTACAGAACACGGTGACGCAACGCATCCGGGATCTTGAACCAGGCAAAGATCGCCATGAACACAAACAGGTTGTCGACGCTGAGGACTTTTTCCAGGGCGTAACCGGTGACAAACAGGCTGGCCACGCTCGGACCATGGGCGTAATACAGGTAGCCCGCAAAGGCGAGTGAGATCAGCACCCAAAAAATCGACCAGCAGGCCGCGTTGGTCAGCGTGACGGGTTTATCGCTTTTGTGGGTAAACAGATCGATTGCCAGGGCAATGACCGCAAGTGCTACAAATACAGCGATGGTCGTTGGCGGAAAGCCAATTGCCGTGTTTTCCATGGTGTCCTCAAAAATCAAAATCGCCAGCTTCGGCGGTCGTTATATCGCGGTCATTTAGACCCGGCAGCCCAGCGCATGCCCCAGCCAAAGGCCGTGTCCATGTCTGAGTGGCCATTGTAGAACTCAACCTTGCGATTGACCTTGACGCTGCCGCCAATGTTTTCAAGCAAGACGACAGCGCACATGCCTTTGGTACCGCCCTCTTCGCTCAAGCGCACTTCGACGGGCGGTTCGCCCGGCATGTGCAAAGTGATGACGCCGTCAGTGGCCTGCCAGTTCGGCGCGCCTTTGTAGATGAACGCGTAGACCAGCACCCGTCGTACTGCGTGCCACTGTTTGCCATTGATGCGCAGCCACTCGCCATCGCTGGCGGCTCCGGTACGGTCATCGCCCATCAGTTGAATAAACGGCTCATCGGCAAATTCGCCAAACGCATTACCCAGGGCCTGGACGGCGCCTTTGCGGCCGTTTTGCAGCTCGTACAGGCAACCCACATCCAGATCGATACCGCCTGATTTGCCGAGCAACGCTGCAAAAAAGCCACCGCCGCCGCTGTTTTGCGGAGCCCGGTTCCAGTTGAGGTTTATTTTGATCTCGCCGAAATCCCCGTCATTTTTAACGAGGCTGATGGAGGGGCGCTGCTTGTCGAGGGTGACCTTTGACAGGTTGACTCGGGTTGCCGGAGCCGGCACCACAGGCGCAGGGGATGGCGTGACCGGGGCGTCAATTTCCATACCGAAGTGTTCCGCCAAGGGGGCCAGGCCGCCAGCAAAGCCCTGAGCGACACAGCGGAATTTCCACGCGCCCTGGCGACGATAGAACTCACCCAAAATCAATGCGGTTTCCGCCATGCCCTGCGTCGGAATCGGCGCCTCTATGCCGCCGCTTACCGCCACGGTCAGATGGGGAAATGCCGAGAATTTAGCCTTGTTTTCATAAACGGTGGCGGTCAATGCGACTTTGTCGACTGCGGGATCAATTGCCTGCAAGTCGAGGCTGAACACTGCCCGACCGGGGCCGGACTCAAGCAGTTTGACCGCGCCATTGTTGACCGCTTTCTGGCCGAAGAAGCACATGTCGTTGTCGCCACGCACCTTGCCCGACGCAGTGAGCAGGAATGCCGAAACGTCCAGCTCCGCGCACGGCACAGGGCTGTAGCTGACGGTCACGTTCAAGGTTTGCGTATTAACGCCCGTGTTGGCGCCCGGCGCCAGAAGGGTCATAAACACACCACCAGGGGCGCGTTGCAGGTCAGGTTTGACCCAGTAGATACTTTTTTTAGCCCCGCCCCGGCCTCCATTTCCAGGGATATCGCTTGGTTCTTTGACAACGAAATAGCCATGTAGCGTTTCCTTTCCTTGTCTGAACTCAGGGACGGGGGCCGACAGTCACTGCTGAGTCTTGGTCTGTTCTGCTCAGAGCTCCTCTCGCAGACACACATCCAATGGCCGCTTGCGACGCCACAGCGCATGAAACTCGCGCCAATGTGGCTCTTGGGCTGCCCCCAGCATTTGCTCGTCGCCCCGGGTGTCTCCCCAGGCACGTAATGTGTATTGATCCAAAGGCCCGTACCGGGCCTCCAGCCGAATGACTTTTTGCTCGCATCGGCAGTTGGTGCCGTCGATCTCTCCGGTCAGCACGCCATCAACCGATTGCAGCCGGGTGCCAATGAGCGCGATACCGAGCTTTTTGGCAAAGGGCTTGAGCACCAGCTCTGGCGAGGCCGAACAGATGGTCACGATGGCCTTCTGTTCAAGCTCGGAGGCGACCGATACTAAGCCCAAAGGTCGCATCAGTTGCTGCCAGGAAGCGTCACAAAATGCTTCGGCACGCTCGGCCACCCATGCTTCCTTGGCTCCGGTGAGATAGACCGTGATGAGTTTTTCTTTCAAATCATTTCGGCTGATCCGGCCCAGCAAATAAGCGGTTGTCGCCGGGATCATTCGCAAGAGCCGCATCGCGAACAAGCGGTTGCCAAACGCGAAGCGCAAAAAGGGCACAAAGCTGTCGTGATAGGTCAACGTGCCATCAAAATCGAAAGCCGACAGGACCTGTTTGCCCTTCTCAGGCGTATTTAAAACTTCATTCAACCGATTGCTTCAGCCCATCGCAGGCTGCCTCCAAAAAGGGTCTATCGAGCGGGTCATTTCGGGGCGAACCCCTTGCCAATGCGCTCGTTCAATAATCATTTGCGCCCATTTGCCATGGGTCGCAGGTTCACACATTGCATCGTTGAACTTGAACACCGCAGGCGCCGCATCACTTTGTATTTGGCGCGCACTGTTGAAATCTTCAAGGCTGACTTGCAGCGCCCTGTGGATAACTGCAATTTGCCCCGGATGGATCGCGGTTTTACCGACAAGCCCGTGGGCGATATCCAGCGCCAATTCATGCTCCAGCAACTGCGGCGCGTTGAGCTGTTCAAACACCGGCGCCGTCAGCGCAAACCCCGCAGAGCCCATGATCCCGCATAACATCGGGATAACGTAACCCATCGGTGTGCTGTAAAGCGTCATCGTCGGTGAACGACGCAGCCCCAAAGAGCCCATCAGATCATTACCGCCTATGCGCAGGGCAATGATACGCCCCGGCAGGTGTTCGAGCAGGGCACTGCGCAATTCAACCATGGCGCCAGGGTCAAAGACCTCAGGTGTTTCAAGGGTTGGCATCAACATCAAGTCGTCGCAGGTCACGGCCTGTTGCCACTCGCGCAAGTTGCTCAGACACAGTTTAGGCACAACAAATCCATCGACGTGGCGCATTAATGGCCATTCATTGAGCTGCGCCGCCATGCGGCTGTCACGCGGCCGGATAAACAGAATCGGCCCGCCGAACGGTCGACCGCCCCGCGCCTCGATAGCCTCCAGCAGGTGTTTGAGATTGGTCAGTGCCTGTTGCACATCGGTGGCGGCCACGGCGTCTTCGAGGCACAGCACCAGCGAACGCAACCCCTGGATTTTTTCACCAGACACCACGTCCAGGAGGTCAGTCCGGGTGGCCGGCATGTACAGCGTGGCACCCAAGGCATAGGGAGAATGCTTGATCATCAGCGCATGCTCCTGATGACGGTGAGGGCGCGATACGGCCCCAGTTCGTCACCGACTTCGCGGACCTCGATGTTGGCCTGACGGCTCAGGTGCATCAGCAGTTGCACGTCCTGATCGTCACGCCGGCGCACCAGCACCTGCTCGGGCACGCGGCGCATGACGGCACGGGTCGCCTCGGCAATGCCAGGCTTGATCCGGTTGCTGTTAAGTACCGAAAAGCGCTCCGCGATACCGTCCAGCACATTTTGCGCGCGGCGTTGCAACGCCCAGCTCTGTGCCAACGTCCAGGGTTGAGCGCTGGCGGGCCTGGTTAACCGGGCACGTTCGGTTTCGATACTGTGGATAAAACTCATGGTCACGTCATGCCCAGCCAAATGGGGGTACATCACGCACCCGTGCAAGCCGGGTTCTGGCGACCAGATTGAGCGTGATACCAGACCGGACACGGTGGCCCCCAGAATCCCCGAGGGGATCAGCCAGTCTTCGGCAGACGCTGCCAGCCAAGCACGCCCACACGGGTCAGCCAACACCACCAGACGCGGCCGGGGCGCAAAGCGCGAATCGGCGGCCAAGCTCTCACGCAGTTGCTCGCTGATCGCTCCTTTGCCCGTCCAGCCATCAACGAAGACAATGTTTTCGGCCCCATGGGCCTTGATGACCGCTTCGAGGGCCACGCTGTCGATGCCACGGTCGCGGACAATGCTGACCCCGTAATGCCGGGCATCACGACCGGCTTCAAGCAATGCCCGGCGCAGCAATACCCCCAGCGGTACCCCGGCGCGCACAAATGACACCAGCGCAAGGGTGCTGCCGGTGCAACGTTCGTTCAAGGCGTTGGCCAGGGCCTGAACATCCGTGGCCATGCGCGCCGCATTGTGCGCCAGGGCCCGTCGATAGAGGTTTTGATGGGGTTGGGAGGGCGCATGCTCCTGGCTGATCATTTCGGAGTAGTGGCGCTGCCGGGTCTGGATCAGGTGCTCTTTTTCCTGCACATCGGTGGCTTTAATGTCCATCGCACGCAGTAAAAAATGCACATCATCACGACCGTAACTGCCGCTGCCGACGGTATTCAAACCCGCACAAACATTACGCATGGTCCACGCTCGCACACACATGACTGGCCAGTTGGCCGCGTTTTGGGGTGCCCCACCAGTCGCACTCGGCCATAAAGCCCAGGTCTGACACGCTGTCGCCAAAGCCGAGCAATGGCCGTTTGCCGTTGAGTGCCTGATCGCGGCGAATCCACTCGCGCACCGCTTTACGCTTTTGCAGCGCCAACGGCAGGAAGGCCAGATTATTGCCGTTGCCCTGCACGTTGAGGCCGTTTAGCAACCCACGCGCCTTGGCCTCTGCACACACGACCAGCAGCGCCTGATCGGTTTCATGGCTGTGTTTGGTCACCACGTAAGTGGCCAGGCCTTGCTCCTCCACCACCCAACTGCGTAGCGAGAAGCCCAACTCTGCGCCAATCGACCGGGTTTGCTCGCTCAGGCGGTGCAAACGCGCCTGCTCCGGCGCCAGTTCGTGGCACATGAGCGCATGCCAGTCGCCATCGGGCACACCCTGTGCGCTGAGGATGACGCCACCGTGGGCACAGATGGCCCCGTGCGCGAATGGAAGCTGCACCCGCTGATACGCCTCAACGCTGCGCGCAGTCACCGGCACCACGTCGGTGGTGGCCAGCAACCACTCGACAAAGCCCTGCTGCGTCGCATTCATAAAGCCATTGGGCTGGCCAAAAGCATCAAGCGTAGCGGTGCAGCGCGGCCCTTCGGCCATTTTGCGGGCGGTTTGAAACAACGTGTCGTCGAGGTCAACGAATACCAGCGGGCGATTAATGGCCATAAACAATGACCTGCGCATTCAATGCCCGTAGCAACGCCGGATCCAGCGCAGCCGCCGGGGTTTCGCTGCAAATCAGCACACGGTCAAACTGTCCGGGGGCAACGTTGTACAAGAAGTTGGGAATGCCCAGACCATAGTTGTCGCGAAATGACAGCGCATGGTCGATGGCGTGCCCCAAGGCGATGGGTGAACGGCTGGTGGCGCTGAAATGCACATCAGCGCCCGAACGCTCCAGCCGCTCAGCGAGCAAAAAAGGCGGCCAGACAAACTCACTGGTGCCGATCACAACGACCCGCTCGCCGGGGGCGACGTGCAGATCAGGGGCCAGCGTGTCGCGGTGTTCGCACACGCCCATGCGCCCCCAGTCTCGATCAGGCTCAAGTGGCCAATGACCTTGGCCCACTGTACCGACGCTGGGCATTTCTGGCAGCTCGGCGTGTGCATCTTCGGCAAACGTGTAGCGCCCGGCGAGCAGTGAAACGCTGCTGGCGTGACTGCCCTTGGCCTTGCGCAACGCACCCTGGGACCAGTCGGTGAGGGTTGCGCTAACGATGCGTTCAATCGACTCAAGCCCGGCGTCAGCCAGGGCGTTACACACATTGATAAAGGTCGTGCCGGTAGACGCCTCGTCATCCACCAGCACCAGTGAGCGGGCCGTCAACATGAGGGCACGGGCCTGCGCATTCTGCGGCAGGTGCAGTAAATGCGAAGTGGCGTGGCTGTGTTCTTCTTCAAAACGGGCAAAAACCGCGCTGCCCGTCGGATGCCGGGTGCTGCACAGATAAACACTGTCGTTGCGCGTGCGGGCCAAGGCGCGGTGCACGCCAGCGCCAAGGCCGACAGCCGTTTCGGCCATGCCGATGACCAGCACCGGGCCGGGCAAGTCAGTTGGGATTTGCGCAGCCAGCGCATCGAAACACTCGGCCATCAACGACGGCCGGGCTGGAATGTGCCGCCCCAATACACACGAGACAAACAAAAAGGCGCGCTTGGGGTTACGCCGTTCAGCGAAACGGAACAGGGCCTGTGGCTCAAAAGTCGATGCATTGACTTCAACCTCCAGGCGACCGCGCTTAAGGTTTGCGGACAAAGCCTTGGTGCCGATCATGGGTTTAGCGCTGCTCATCAGAGTCTATTACCTGGGAATACGTCGAAAGAGCGCGGACGATTCGCCAGTGACCCGGCTAAAACAAGCAGAAAATCGTTACCTAACATGCCGGCATATGCGCCGAAATCTCGCTAAAACTGCGCGTTTTCACCTTCACAGCGAACCGCATCCTCTCGTCGCGGCAATATGACGAAATATTAATTTTATGAACTAACTAGTTCATACTGTGCGACATCGTGTCGCCCCCTGCTTTGCGACACCGCTTTTGAAGGAGCACTTTTAGATGTTTTTTTCTTCCCGCGCCTTGCTGGCTTCCGGCCTGTGCAGCGGCTTGTCACTCTTGGCCCTCGCCCCCGTTTGTGCGCTTGCAGACACTTCTGACGACCTGATGAATCGCTCAACGCTGACCGGCGATTGGGGCGGCGAACGCCAAAAGCTGATCGACAAAGGCATTAAGCTGACCGGCGACTACAACTCCGAAACGTTTACCAACCTGCATGGCGGGATCAAGCACGGCACGCGGTATTCGCAGCAAGTGCGCATCGGCGCCCAGTTCGACCTGAGCAAGTTGCTCGACACCCCGGACGCAGGTCTGGTGCAGATCACCGTCAACGACCGTCGCGGCCATAGCGCCTCGGAAGACTTGGTGGGCAACCGCCTGCCGGTGCAAGAAAACTACGGCGGCCAGTACACGCGGCTGTCTGAATTCAGCTATCAGCGCACGCTGTTCAGCCCGGCGCTGACCACCAAGCTCGGCTTTCTGGCGATGGGCAACGACTTTGGCGGGATGCCGCTGCTGACCAGTTTTGTTAACGCCGGTTTCTGCGCCCACCCGTTGACCATGTCTAACGGCAGCGGCTGGAGCAACTACCCGACACCTCATTGGGGCGCTGAACTGCGCTACACCGTGAGCCCGGCGCTGACCTTGCAAACCGCTGTGTTCCAGGTCAACCCGGAGTACAACAGTCGCTCCTCCGAAGCGTTCACCATGACCACCCGCGGCACCACCGGCGCCATCCTGCCCTTGGAAGCGATCTACAACCACAACGCCTGGCTGAGCGGCCAATACAAAGCGGGCTGGTACTACGACACCTCCAACACCACGAAAATTGGCAGCACGCAAAAAGCCAACAATCGCACCGGGGCTTACGTACTGGTCGACCAGGCGATCTGGCGTGATGAGCAAGACCCCGAAAGCGTCCTGCGCGCCTTTGGCCAGGCCGCCACCAGCAATGCCGCGACCTCGGCCATGCGCCGTTGGTACGCAGTGGGCCTGGTGAAACAAAAGCCGTTTGCCAGCCGCCCGCAAGACAGCATCGCCTTCGCTTACGGGCGCGCCGTGTTCAACTCACGCTCGCGTGACGTGCAAGAAGCTGCGGCTGCCAACCCGGAGCAAGCCAACATGATTGCCAACCTCGACAGCGGCGAGCAGTTGCTGGAACTCAACTACGGCGCGCAAGTGACGCCGTGGTTGCTACTGCGTCCGGATGTGCAATACATCATCGAACCGGGGGCGTTCTACGGCAAAAGCCGGGGCAATGCACTGGTCGCAGGCCTGCAGGTCAAAGCAACGTTCTGAGAGTGATCCTGACCCGGTCATCGCCGGGTCAGGAATAAACATGAAGCCTGCAAGCACTGCGGTGCCTTCACGGGGCAAAAAGTCCTGAATCGGCCATTTTTCACATTTTGTTAAACTTTCCCCTCCTATACTCCAGCGCATTATTCACTGAAATATTGCCTGGTAACCCAATGCGTCTGACTCGTCCCGCTCTGCTGTTACTGCTGCTCGGTTGTGTGTTGATGTTTTTTGCCTTGGGTAACCACCATCTGCAAGGTTCCACCGAATCCCGGGTCGCCGGGATTGCCATGCAAATGCACTTGAGTCAGGACTGGGTCACCCCGTCCCTGCTGAATGAACCCTTCCTTGAAAAGCCCCCCCTGAGCCTGTGGCTCGATGCGACGGCGATCCAGCTGTCTGGCGGCCAACTGTTTGCCGTGCGCCTGGCATCCGCCATCGCCGGGCTATGCAGCATCATGCTGCTGTTCACCATGCTGCGCCGTTTTGGTCGGCCGACAGCCATGGCCTGGACGGCTGCCGCGATGCTGGCCACCATGGGCAGCTTTTGGGCGAATGCGCGCCAGGTCGGTGAAGATTCGCTGCTGACCTTGGGCGTCAGCATAGCGCTGCTGGCGTTTTACCAGGCCAGCCGCCAGCCGCGCTTTGCGGCCGGTAGCTGGTTACTGTTTGCCGCGGGGATTGCCATTGCCACCTTGAGCAAAGGCGTGTTCGGCCTGGCCTTGCCGGGGGTGGTGATTTTTACCTATCTGCTGTGTGACAGCCTGATCAACAAACGCTTTGCCGTGAATGACTGGCTGCGTCCGGCCCTGATGACCCTGGTGGGTTTGATCCCGCTGCTGATCTGGCTGTGTGTGCTGTATCAACGTGGCGGGCTGCAAGCGGTCAGCGAAGTGGTATTGACCAACAGCATTGGCCGTTTCAGCGGCTCCTTTGTCGAAGCCGGGCACTACGAGCCCTTCTACTATTACCTGCGCAAACTGCCCGAAAGCTTCCTGCCGTGGAACCTGCTGACGTTCCTGGGGCTGTGGCATTTTCGCAAGCAATTGCGCAGCAACCCTTACCTGCTGTTTTTCTGCGTGTGGCTGCTGGCGCAATACCTGATGCTCAACATCGCCTCAAGCAAACGCGCGGTGTACTTGATGTCGCTGACCCCGGCGGCCGCCGTGATCGCTGCCGAGTACGCCGGGGTGGTACTGCAATGGCTGCGCAAGAAAAGCCAGGACTCGGCCATCGCCAAGTTTTTGAGTGACTATCATCGCTCGCTGGCCATCGCGCTGCTGGCCGGGGTTGTCACCACCTACCTGATCGCTGCGGCTGTGTGGGCGCCGCGCGCCGATCGCAGCGAATCCTTCCAGCCCGTGGCCGCGCAGGTCATCAGCCTGCAAGCCAGCGGCAAACATATCGCCCTGCTGCAACCGGACGAGCGTCTGGGGGCCGTGGTTTTTTATAGCCAGCAACTGCCGCACACGTTGAACTCAGCCGCCGAGTTGCAGGCGTTTTTGGCTGAGTCGCCCGACAATATCGCGGTTATCGATAAAACCGAAGTGCCGGGAGTGGCGCTGAAGGTGCTGGACACGGTCAGTGTTGGTCGTCATCACTTTTACTTCGTGACGCTGGCGCCCGCTTCAGAAGATTGATCCGCGGCAATAGAACGACACTTGGCGTGGCCGATTACGACACATTGGCTACGCTCCCTGTGCTGGACGTTACCCAGTCAAGGAGCTAGCCATGACCATCAGCATTACCAGCCAGAGCCTGAGCGACTATGACGCTCAGTTGGCCTACAAGACCGCGACGGCGTACCTGCGCCAATCCGGCCTCGCCCGTTATCTGATTGACCAACTTGAGCACCAACATTTAAAGCTGAGCATCGAGGTCAGCGCCGACCCGGCACTGGCCGACAAAGACGTCTCGAACAACGGCGCGCTGGTCTGGAACCTGCGCAGCAGCGCGTGGCCAAACCCGCAGGTGACAGAGGTCACCGCCCTGCTCAACCGCAGCCCGGTGCAACAGAAGGCGTACCTCACCAGCCAATGGGTGCTGATGCACTTGCTCGCGCTCGCGTGTCAGCAGTTGAACGACCAGCTCAACTTTCGCGATGCGGATGCCACGTGGCCGTGGCTTGATGAAAAAGAGCTCAGCGCTGACGACATCGAAAAAGCCGTTGCCCAGGAACTCAGGGACGTGCCGCTGCCTGTCGAAGACAATTGGAATCGTGTGTTGGCTTGAGGGTAGCCAAATTGTAGGAGCGAGCTTGCCTCGCGATCTTTTTAAAAGATCAAAAGATCGCGAGGCAAGCTCGCTCCTACACGTTGAGGTGTTAAAACCGTGAGGCTTCGAGGCTATGGCCAGCTGGCAGGGTGCCTGACGGCATGATGGCGTTCCAGTCTTTGGTTTCGACATAGCCGAGCATTTGCGGCTGTGCGCTGGCGCCCTCTACGTTGAGAAACAACGAAGCGCCATAGCTGAAGGTGGTCTCTGTGGGCACATGCATCTGGCTCTCAAGCTCGTCCATGCATTCGCTATGGGTGACCAGCACCAGGTTGCGGCCCGGGACTTTGTGCTTGAGCACGTCGCTGAGCATTTTGCCTCGGCAGTTGAACACCCAGTCTTGAGCCTCAACCGGGCGAACGAACATCGCGTCTGCCGTCTGCCGTGAGCGTGTCAGCAAGCTGCTGTAGATATCGGCATGGGCCAGCCCCATTTGACGGAACTCATAGCCCAGCGCCTGGGCAACGGATTCGCCGTGCACGGTGATGCCGTCTTCAGGCCCCAGGCAGAGGGTCGAGGTGCGGTCGCAACGTTCGCCGTGACGAACCAGCGCAATCACATCGCCTTTAGCCCAGCTTTGTTTAAGTGCCAGCACCCGGCTGGCATTGCCGGGCAACGCCAGATTGGGCGCAGGTGCAGGCGCCAGCAATTGAAGGGTAATAAATACGGTCAACCCCGTCGCTACGACCACCACCAGTGCATTTCGATAACGCGCGAACGCTTTGCGCAGTAATGCGCGCTTAGCACCCGCTAAACGAAGACTCAAAATCACGTAGAACGCCCCTATGGCAGTCAGTGAACAACAGTCGCTGCCACCCTATAACGCGAATATGACAATGGATGGGTGAACAATCCCGCTGGTAAGAAAACAGTCTTGCATAGCAAGGCTTTTCCCAAACTGAACATAGTCTAGAAATCCGGGTGTAGGAGGCAGGTGAAGCAAATGTGAAAAAAGTCTTTAAACACACCTTTGATTGCCGTTTTGGAGGACCTCTTTAACCACTGATCATTGCGCATCAAAAAACGTTTCAGCTCTGCTCAACGCCGCCGATACAGCTCAACACACGTATTTTGCTGGGCCAAAAAAACAAAACCCTCCAGCGAGAACAGATCCTGCGCGCACCGTTCCTGGAGATTGAAATGAACAGTTGGCTGAGCAACATCAGCGTCAACATGAAACTGGCCTTGGGCTTCGGCCTGGTTTTGGCCCTCACCTGCCTGATGGCAATCAGCAATTGGTTCAGCCTGGGGACATTGATTGACCGCAGTAACTGGATGACCGATATCACGCAACTCAACAGTGCGCTGACCAACCTGCGGGTTGCACGTTTGCAGTACATGCTGACCAATGGCGATGAAACCGCCGCACAGAACGTGCAGACCAACCTGGAGGCCTTTGAGGCGCAGCAAAAACAACTGCTGGGCACGTTCAAGAGCCCCGAAAACCTCAAGTTGCTGAACGAGCAACACGACCTCATCACCCGCTACCAAAGCGCCCTGGTGGCGATGCGCAAGGCTTACGTTGAGTCTGCGGTGTCGCGTGAGCGCATGGATCGCAGCGCCAAAGCGACGCTGGCCGACATCGCCACGCTGGATGCCCGCACCTTGCAACGCCCGGCGGGCGAAGAAGGCCGTTTTGAGCAGTACCAGGCGGTCACCAAGGTGCGCGAACAGTTCCTGATGGCCCGTGATCTGGGCCGGGCTTACATTGCCTCGCCAACACCTGCGACCGAACAGGCTGCACGCAGCCAACTGGCCGCTGCGACGGCCAGCCTTGCGGGGTTGAACGCTTTTTTCAGCGCCAACGCCGCTGACACCTTGCGTGCGTTAAGCGATGCAATGGCTGAGTACACCCAGGCGTTGCAGGTATTCACTGACACTGACAACAGCATTATCGACCGCCGCAAAGACATGACGGACTACGGCAACGGCATCGTTAGCCGCAGCACCGAGCTGTACAACATTCAGCTGGAACGCCGTGACACCGACAGCGCCAGTGCCAACCGCCTGCAATTGATCACCACCTTGCTGGTCTTGCTGCTGGGCGTGGTGGCGGCGGTCGTGATCACCCGCCAGATCACCCGCCCGCTGCGTGAAACCCTGGAAGTCGTTGAGCGCATTGCCAGCGGTGATCTGAGCCACAACCTGCAGGTTACTCGCCGCGATGACTTGGGCATCCTGCAACAAGGCATTGCACGCATGGGCACGACCCTGCGTGATTTGATCAGCGGGATTCGCGACGGCGTCACGCAAATCGCCAGCGCAGCTGAAGAGTTGTCTGCGGTCACCGAGCAAACCAGCGCCGGGGTCAACAGCCAGAAGGTCGAAACTGATCAAGTGGCCACCGCCATGCATGAAATGACCGCGACCGTGCAAGAAGTCGCACGCAATGCCGAGCAAGCGTCCCACGCCGCAGCGGCCGCCGACGACGAAGCCCGCGCCGGTGACAACGTGGTCAATCAGGCCATTGACCAGATCGAGCGTCTGGCCGTGGAAGTCGGTCGTTCGACCCAGGCCATGGCTGTGCTGCAAGAAGAAAGCGACAAGATCGGCAGCGTCATGGACGTGATCAAAGCCGTGGCCGACCAGACCAATCTGTTGGCGCTTAACGCGGCGATTGAGGCCGCACGTGCCGGTGATGCCGGGCGCGGGTTTGCGGTGGTGGCCGATGAAGTGCGGGCCTTGGCGCAGCGCACGCAAAACTCCACCGAAGAAATCCAAACCCTGGTCGCGGCACTGCAAAGTGGCACCCAGCAAGTAGCCGTGGTCATGAACAACAGCCGCACCCTAACCGACAGCAGCGTAAACCTGACCCGCCAGGCCGGCACTTCGTTGCAGGGCATTACCCGCACCGTGTCGAACATTCAGTCGATGAACCAGCAAATTGCCGCAGCGGCCGAGCAGCAAAGTGCCGTGGCAGAAGAGATCAGCCGCAGCATCCTCAACGTGCGTGACGTGTCAGAACAAACGGCGGCGGCCAGTGATGAAACCGCCAAGTCCAGCGTTGAACTGGCGCGGCTGGGGACACAACTGCAAGCAATGGTCAGCCACTTTAAGGTGTAACCGACCTTTAGAAACCCTCTCCCACGGGAGAGGGTGTTAAACGTGAAGGACGCGGGCGCGTTTAAGCAGTTTTTTGCAGCGCTCCGACACGTGCACAACGCGCAAATGCTTGCCCGCTTTGCGGTAGCGCTCGCGCAACGTGTCCAGCGCGGCAATCGCCGAGTAATCAACAAAGCTCAACTGGCTGCAATCCAGAGTCACACTGGCGGGGTCTTCGGCCGGGTCAAACAGCTTGAGAAACGCCGTGGTCGAGGCGAAAAACAGGGTGCCGTGAACCCGGTACAGTTTGCTCTCGTCGCTTTGCACCGGCGTCTCGGCATACAGCTGCCGCGACTGTTGCCAGGCAAAGTTGAGCGCCGCGATGATAACCCCGCACATCACCGCAACCGCCAGGTCGGTAAACACGGTGATGACCGTGACCGCAATAATCACCAGCACATCGTTCAACGGGACTTTGTTCAGCACCCGCAAAGAGGCCCAAGCGAAGGTCTGTTGCGACACCACGAACATCACCCCGACCAGCGCTGCCAGCGGAATCCGCTCAATAAACGGCGACAGAAACAGCACGAACAGCAAGATCATCACCCCGGCCGTCACCCCCGACAGCCGCCCTCGCCCGCCCGAGCTGAGGTTGACCACGGTTTGCCCGATCATCGCGCAGCCGCCCATGCCACCGAACGCCCCCGACACCATGTTCGCCGCCCCGAGCGCCACGCACTCGCGATCCGGGTAACCCCGGGACTCGGTGATTTCGTCGGTCAGGTTCAAGGTCAGCAGGGTTTCCAGCAGCCCCACCACCGCCATCACGATCGCGTACGGCGCAATGATGCGCAGGGTGTCGAGGTTCCACGGGATATCTGGCAGGGCAAACGTCGGCAAACTCCCGGCAATGTGCGCCATGTCACCGAGGGTACGGGTCGGCAGACCCAAAAAGTACACCGCCAGCCCCACGCTCAAGATCGCAACCAGCGCAGGCGGCGCGGCGCGGGTCAGGCGCGGTAATAAATAGACAATGGCCATGGTCAGCGCCACCAGGCCGATCATCACGTACAGCGGCATGCCGCTGAGCCAGGTGTCGCCATCTTTGAAGTGATCCAGTTGCGCCATGGCAATGACAATCGCCAGCCCGTTCACGAACCCGAGCATCACCGGGTGCGGCACCATGCGCACCAGCTTGCCGAGTTTGAGCAGCCCGAACGCCAGCATGATCAGCCCGCTCAGCAGCACGGTCGCCAACAGGTACTGCACACCGTGTTGCACCACCAGCGCCACGATCACCACCGCCATCGAGCCCGCAGCCCCGGACACCATGCCCGGTCGACCACCGAACAGCGCGGTAATGGTGCAAATAATGAACGCGCCATACAGGCCCATCAGCGGGTTGAGATGAGCCACCAGGGCAAAGGCAATGCACTCGGGCAGCAAGGCAAATGACGTCGTGAGCCCGGCCAGGACATCAGCGCGCAGACGTGAGAATTTCATGGGTTACCTAAAAGACGGGAGACGCGAAGGGAGAAAACGAGAAATGGATGGTAACAAATTGCGCAGAAAGTGAGAAAACTGTAGGAGCGAGCTTGCCTCGCGATCTTTTAAAAAGATCAAAAGATCGCGAGACAAGCTCGCTCCTACAGAGTTAAGAGGTTACTTCACGACTTGCCCTACGCCACGGCCACGTGGGTCGGAGGCGGTTTCCAGGGCGGTGCCGTTAACACGGATGGCCTGGATGTCGCCCATGTTCCAGCCCTGATCTTCCAGGGTGTAGCCCATAGCTTTGAGCTCATCCGCGACTTTGCCGGTCAGCGGTGCGTAAGCGTCGTAGTAGATGGTGTCTTTAGGCAACAACTGGTGATGCACGCGCTGCGCTGCCACAGCTTTTTCCAGCGGCAGGTCGTAGTCGTAGATGTTGTTCAGCACCTGGAAGATCGAGGTGAATATCCGCGAACCGCCCGGCGTGCCGAGTACCAGTGTGACCTTGCCATCGCGTGTGACCAGGCTTGGGCTCATCGACGACAGCATGCGTTTGCCCGGCTCGATGGCGTTGGCATTGCCGCCCACCACACCAAAGGCGTTGGCCACGCCCGGCTTGGAACTGAAGTCGTCCATTTCATCGTTGAGCAAGAAGCCCGCGCCTTTAACCACAACGCCGCTGCCGTAATCCCAGTTCAGGGTGTAGGTGTTGCTCACGGCGTTGCCGTCTTTATCGACGATGGAGAAGTGCGTGGTCTGATGCGGTTCCAGGCCCGGTTTGACCTTGGCGGTTTCGGAAATCGCTTTCGGATTAACTTCTTTCGCACGCTTGGCGATGTACGCCGGGTCGGTCAGCTCAGCCACCGGCATTTTGCCGAAGTCCGGGTCGCCCAGGTAATCGGCACGGTCAGCAAACACGCGCTTTTCGATTTCCGCCAGCAGGTGAATGTACGGGGCCGAGTTCAGCTCCACACCTTTAAAGTCTGCCGCACGGTCTTCTTTAATACCGATCAGTTGCGCCAAGGCGATGCCGCCCGAACTGGGCAACGGCGCGGTGTACAAGGTGTTGCCACGGAAATCGACACGCATCGGCTCACGCCAGCTGACCTTGTAGTCATTGAGGTCTTCTTTGGTGATCAGGCCTTTGTCTTTTTGCATTTGCGCGACCAGCAGGTCGGCGGTTTCACCGTGGTAGAACTCTTTGGCGCCTTTGTCAGCGATGCGCTCCAGGGTCTTGGCCAGTTCTGGCTGCTTGAAGGTTTCGCCCGGCTTCATGGTGCCGAAGTAATCGCCGAAGTTGGTGGTGCCGTTAAACAGCGCCAGCGCATCTTCGCGGTATTGGAATTGCTGGTCGGCCACCTTGAAACCATTTTTTGCGTAACCCACGGCCGGGGTGATCAGCTCGGCCCATGGCAATTTGCCGAAGCGCTGATGCGCCTCCCACAAGCCCATGACAGTGCCCGGCACGCCCGCCGCACGGGAACCTACCAGACTGAGGTTTTCAATGACTTCGCCTTTGTCATTGAGGTACATGTCGCGGCTAGCCGCTTTGGGG
The DNA here is from genome assembly GCF_009600165.1 of Pseudomonas sp. FSL R10-0399. NCBI lineage: Bacteria > Pseudomonadati > Pseudomonadota > Gammaproteobacteria > Pseudomonadales > Pseudomonadaceae > Pseudomonas > Pseudomonas sp. FSL R10-0399. The sequence continues at coordinate 22,240 of NZ_WIWK01000025.1, read as the reverse complement.
GCTGTCTCGCGGTAGTCGAGGAAGTAGGGTTTGCCATCAATGAACAAAGTCATGAAACCGCCGCCACCGATGTTGCCGGCTTCGGGGTAAGTCACGGCCAGGGTGAAGGCCGTCGCGACGGCGGCATCGACCGCGTTGCCGCCTTTTTTGAGGATTTGCGCTGCCACTTCAGCGCCGTATTGATCCGGTGCAGCCACTGCGCCGCCTTCCAGAGTGACGGCATACGCCGAGGAGCTGGCGGCAATGGCCGCCGTCAAGGCCAGGGTTTTGAACCACACAATACGCATTCGCTACTTCCTTTTATTGTTATCAACTGTTGCCGAACCTTGTCTGATTTCGTCAAAAATTTCAAACAGCAAAAGGAAAACTGCGCAGCGCTACACAAAAGCCGCAGACGGCGAAGGTGTTCAACCTCTACACCTTGCCGCCTGCACCCGCACCTAAGCGGGTGGTTGGTCCGCCAGCAGTGCATCGACCACGCCACGCGCCAGCTCGACGCTGTGGGTAATGCGCCAGAGTTGCTCGGCTTCAAAGCCGCTGAGGTGCGAGCCAATATCGTCGGCGTTGAGTTCAGCGCCTTTAAGCAACAGCGAAACCTGCGTCAGCGCGTCACGCGCACCAATGCCGGAGTTGATACCGAACAGTGAGGTACAGGCGTGAGCAGCGGTATTAAGGGAATTTAGGGGTGGATCGGGGACGATTTTACTCATGCTAGGGCTCCAAACGTGTGGAGCTACCATCCCCCCCGCTGTCAAACGGAACAGGTGGCAGCTATGTGCGGTTTGACAGACCGGGGGAGCTAGCAAAACCCGGCGCACTCGAAAGTGCCCCGCACACAGCCGCCATAACACGATGAACTGTTTATGACGCCGCCCAGCTAGTTCTGTTAGGCCTGTCAAAGCCGGTCACTGATTGTCAATGACTCAGCGAGACTATCCACGCCTATCGAGCGCCGCAAGGCGGTCGGGATTCTCTCGGAAACTTCACTCAATAGAAAGCGATGCGTCAGGTGCAGACGTTGCTATATGTGTGGGTGCTGGCCTTAAACGTCTGTAGGAGTAAGCCCGTCAGTCTTTGAAATACGGCGCTGCATAGCTCGCCAGCTTGGTCTGGATAAAGTCCAGAAAGCATTGAATGCGCAACGCCAACTGCGAGTTGCGGTAGTACACGGCATGAATGGGCTGGCGATAGCCGCTGTTGAATTCGCCCAACAGCACCTGCAAGCGCCCGGCGCTGATGTCTTCGTGGGTCATGAAGTGCGACAGGCAGGCAATGCCCTGCCCTTGCAGCGCCAAGTGGCGAACGGTTTCGCCGCTGGAAGCGCTGATGGCCGGCTGAATGGGCCAGCGATCACCTTGGGCAAACCGCAACGGCCATTGGTTGAGGCCGTCGTTTTGGGTAAAGCCGATCAGGGTGTGGTTGGCCAGCTCGGCCACGCTGTTGGGTACACCGCGCCGGGCGATGTACTCGGGGCTGGCCAGAATGTTGAGCGGGCTGCAGCCCAATGAACGGGCGTGCAAGGTCGAGTCAGCCAGCGTGCCGATGCGGATCGCGATGTCGGTGCTTTGCTCTAGCAGGTCGATGATCAGGTCGTTGCTGTTGAGTTCCAGCTGGATCTCGGGGTACAGCGCCCGGAATTCAGGGAGGTACGGCACGATGGCGTGCAGCATGAACGGCGCCGCTGCGTTGATGCGCAGACGCCCGGACGGTGTGCGCTGGTGCGAGATGAGGCGCTCTTCGAGCTCGTCCATTTGCTCAAGAATCAACTTGGCCTGCTCGAAGAAGAACTTGCCCTCTTCGGTCAGGTCCATGCGCCGCGTGGTGCGGTTGATCAGCGTGGTTTCGAGCTTGGCCTCCAGCCGTGACAGCGTGCGGCTGACGGCCGAAGGCGTTTGCCCGGCTTGCTCGGCAGCGGCGGAGATCGAACCGCACTCAATCACCGAGACAAATATTTGCAGCTCATCGGATCTGGCTTTCACACGTGCCCCTCATTGGTAACGACTGCATAGTAGTCGCTGACGAGGTACGAGGCTGCGATCGGCTGCAAAGCCGTCGTGAAATAAGGTGGCACCCTCGCTCCTCGACAGCGACCACGAGCAGCTTTCAGGCAGGTTACAAGCCGAAGACTTCGCTCAAGTGTTGCTCGTAACGCGCCGCGTCAACGTCAGGTTGCGGGCGTTTCATGACGTCGACACACAGAAAGGTCGGCAAGCCGGTCATGCCCAAAAACTGGTTGGCTTTGTGGAACGGAAAGTACACCGCGTCCACGCCCTTGCCTTCAAAGAAGTCGGCCGGGTCTTCAAACGCTTGCTGCGGTGCATTCCAGGTCAGCGACAACATGTACTGTTTGCCTTGAATCAGACCACCGCTGCCATAACGCTGCGACGCGTCGGAACGGGTGCGGCCATCGCTGGCGTAGAGCTTGCCATGCCCTTGGGTGAAGACTTCGTCGATGTATTTTTTGACGATCCACGGCGCGCCCATCCACCAGCCCGGCATTTGGTAAATAACCACGTCGGCCCACAGGTATTTTTCGACTTCTTCGGCCACGTCGTAGCCTTCGTCGATGTGGGTGACTTTGACTTCAAAACCCTGACGATCAAAAAAGGCCAGCGCGGTGTCGTGCATGGTCAGGTTGTAGCGGCCATCGGAGTGGGCGAATTTTTTAGCACCATTGAGTAACAGAATTTTTTTCATGAGCAGCCTCTTCAGGAGTTAACCCTCAGCGCTGTTGAGCGGCACGGGGGTCTTAAAGGATTAAAACGTAGGGCCACGATATAGAGCCCAGCCTTTAGGAAAAACCCGCGCTAAAGCAAATTACCTTTGCGTGCAGATCACGAATAACTATCGGATTGTTGCAAAGCAGCTTTAGCCGCTGATCAATAAATGAGCACCCAACACCGCCATGCCGACAAAGAACACGCGTTTGAACAACGCAGCGCTGATGCGTTGACGCAAACATTGCCCCAGCCACATGCCCAGCATCGCGGGCAACAGCGCCAGCACCGAGGCATTCAGTTCGCCACCGCCCAACGCGCCGCGCCAATAAAGCCCGGCCGCCAGGGCCAGGGTCGAGACGCTGAAAGACAAGCCCAAGGCCTGGACCAATTGGTTTTTGTTCAAGCTCAGGGCTTGCAAGTACGGCACGGCAGGAATCACAAAAACGCCGGTGGCCGAGGTGATGATGCCTGTGATCAACCCGCAGACCGGTCCCGCCCAGCGCTCGGCAGACGCCGGCACGTGCAGGGCTGGTAGAAACAGCCCGACCAGGGCGTACAGCAACAAAGCCGCGCCCAGTGCGCGCACGGCCCAACCGCCACTGTCGACGCTCAGCCATAGCACGCCCAGACCGGTGCCCAGCAAGATGCCCACTTGCATGGGCCACAAGCGTTTGATCAGCTCGCGCAGTTGCCCGCCGGCCACCAGTTGCCAGGTGTTGGTAACGATGGAAGGGATGATCAGCAACGCCGCAGCCTGCGCCGGAGCGATAGCCAGGCCGAGCATGCCCATGGCGACGGTGGGCAAGCCCAGGCCAATCATGCCTTTGACCGTTCCCGCCAGCAGAAAGGTCATCATCACCAGCAGTGACAAGGCCCAGCCCAAGTGTTGGTAGTACGCGATTAATGTATTCATGTGGCCATGCTGGGGGATGGCGCAAGGTTTGAAAATGCGTCATACATTGAGCCAGGCTCTTGTTTAGCAATAGGCAGGACAATCCCCCCTGTAGGAGCGAGCTTGCCTCGCGATCTTTTTAAAAGATCAAAAGATCGCGAGGCAAGCTCGCTCCTACAGTTGAATTGAGGCGTACTCGGAATATGCATTTCGACCTGATTGATCTGCGCTTGTATTTGAATGTGGTGCAGGCGGGCAATATTACGGCGGGCGCCAGCCTCAGCCATTTGTCGCTGGCAGCCGCCAGTGCGCGCATTCGTGCCATGGAGGCCGCGTTTGGGGTTGAGTGTTTGCAGCGCAGCCGCCGAGGCGTCAGCCCGACACCCGCCGGGCAAGCCCTGGCGCAACATGCCCGGCTGTTGCTGCAACAGGTCGAGCGCGTGCATCACGACATGGCCGAGTACGCCCATGGCTTTAAAGGCCAGGTGCGCCTGTTGTGCAATACCGCCGCCCTCACGGAGTACCTGCCGGAGTTGCTGGCCGATTTTGTGCACCAGCACCCGGCCATCAGTGTCGACCTGCAAGAACTTACCAGCCTGCGCATTACCCACGCCTTGCGCCAGAACGCCGCCGACATTGGTGTGGTGTCCACCGCGGTGGATACCCACGACCTGTACACCCGGCCTTTTCGCGACGACCCGCTGGTGCTGGTGATTCCGCAGGACCACCCGCTGGCCCAAGAACCCGCGCTGACGTTTGCAGACACCCTGAGCCATGATTATGTCGGGCTGTCGGCCAATAGCGCGCTGGCGGTGTATCTGGAGGAACAAGCGCTGCATGCAGGCACGCGCATGCAGGTGCGGATCCGCGCAGAAGGGTTTGACGGTGTGGTGCGCATGGTGGCCAGGGGCGCCGGGCTGGGCATTGTGCCCAAGGCCACGATTGAACGCTGGCAAGCGCCGCCCACGTTCAGCGTTTTGCCCCTGAGCGAGCCGTGGGCGGCGCGCAAATTGTTACTGTGCGCCCGTTCGTTTGAACAATTACCGGCTTACGCCAAGGCCTTGTTTGAGGCGTTATCGACGAATTAAATCTGTAAGAAATCTCCCAGAGACGCCTTCGCCTGTATGCCTGAATTTTTACCAAGAGTAATATCCCCGGCTTGCTGGCACCCAAGGCATCCGGGTGATGGCATCAACACACTGAATACACCAACCAACAGGGCAACCGATGGCTGACGCTAACTCCCCCCCGGTCACACTCAAACGCGGCTTGAAAAACCGCCATATTCAGCTGATTGCCTTGGGCGGCGCGATCGGTACGGGGCTGTTTCTGGGCTCGGCAGGCGTGCTCAAGTCGGCGGGACCGTCGATGATTCTCGGCTATGCGATTGCCGGTTTTATCGCCTTTCTGATCATGCGCCAGCTGGGCGAAATGATCGTTGAAGAGCCGGTGGCGGGATCGTTCAGCCACTTTGCGCACAAATACTGGGGCGGTTACGCGGGCTTCCTGGCGGGCTGGAACTACTGGGTGCTGTACGTACTGGTGGGCATGGCCGAGCTGACGGCCGTGGGTAAATACATCCAGTTCTGGTGGCCCGAGGTGCCGACGTGGGTCAGCGCCGTGGTGTTCTTTGTGCTGGTCAACCTGATCAACACGCTGAACGTCAAAGTCTTCGGCGAGATGGAGTTTTGGTTCGCGATCATCAAGGTGGTGGCGATTCTCGGCATGATCGTGCTCGGTTGCTACCTGCTGTTCAGCGGCGCCGGTGGCCCGCAAGCGTCGATCAGTAACCTGTGGAGCCACGGCGGGTTCTTCCCCAATGGCGGCACCGGGCTGCTGATGGCCATGGCGTTCATCATGTTCTCTTTTGGCGGCCTGGAGCTGGTGGGTATCACCGCCGCCGAAGCCAGCGAGCCGAAAAAAGTCATCCCCAAAGCCATCAACCAGGTGGTGTACCGGATTCTGATTTTCTACGTGGGCGCACTGACCGTGCTGCTGGCGCTGTACCCGTGGGACCAGTTGCTGGTCACGCTGGGCGCCGGTGGCGATGCCTACGGCAGCAGCCCGTTTGTGCAGATTTTTGCTTTGATCGGCAGCGACACCGCCGCGCAGATCCTTAACTTTGTGGTGCTGACCGCCGCGCTGTCGGTGTACAACAGCGGCGTGTACTGCAACAGCCGCATGCTGTTTGGCCTGGCCGAACAAGGTGATGCGCCGAAAGTGCTGATGAAGCTGACCAAAAATGGCGTGCCGCTGCGCGCGCTGGGCGTGTCGGCGCTGGTGACGTTGTTGTGTGTAGTGGTCAACTACGTGGCACCGCACAAAGCGCTGGAACTGCTGTTTGCGCTGGTGGTTGCCTCGCTGATGATCAACTGGGCGCTGATCAGTCTCACCCACATCAAGTTCCGCAAGGCGATGGCCCAGCGTGGTGTGGAGCCTGGCTTCAAAGCGTTCTGGTCGCCGTTCAGCAACATGCTGTGCCTGGCGTTTATGGCGGTGATCGTCTCGGTAATCTGGATGATCCCCGACGTTCGCCCTTCGGTGTATGCGATGCCAGTGTGGCTGCTGATCATTTACGTGTTCTACCGCGTGCGCCTGCGCATGGGCAAAACGCTGGTTAACCGCCACTAATCCCGACGCGCAATTAAAAAGCCCCGGCACTTGCCCTCAAGTGCCGGGGCTTTTGCGTATCTGGGGGTGCGTATTCGGGCCGCTGAGTGTCGGAACCAGGCATCTGCCCACGCGCAAGGCCCGTTAGGGTGAGGTTTGTGTCTCACACCCTCAACGGAGTTCTTATGTCTGCGCCGATTACCGTACTTCGCGACACGCATCCTTTGCCTGTACTGGATGCCTGCAAATGGGAAAAGCTCGAAGGCGACCCGCATACCGTCAACCTCAATGCCTACACCAGCGAGGACGGCGACAAAATCATGGGCACGTGGATCTGCACGCCCGGCAAGTGGTACGTGGAGTACGTGAAGTGGGAATACTGCGATTTCCGTGAAGGCTATTGCATCATCACCCCGGAGGGTAAAGAGCCGATCCATCTGCGGGCCGGTGACATTTTTGTGATTGAGCCGGGGATGAAAGGCACGTGGGAAGTGGTTGAAACCGTGCGCAAGTATTTCGTTTTTGCCTGATCGCATCCGGTAAAACCCAGGGAATCCGCCCGACGCGGATTCCCTGGAAAACCCTATTCGGGTTTGCGGTAGCCGTTGATGATGGCCGAGAAGTCTTTGCCACCCTCTCCGCGCAAGCTCATGGCTTGATACAACTGTTGCGCCACGGCGCCCAGCACCACCGGCTGATGGGCCTGACGCGCGGCCTCCGTGGCCAGCCCCAGATCCTTGAGCATCAGTTCGGCGCCAAAACCACCGGTGTAACCGCGTGATGCCGGGGCCGTCTCAACAATGCCCGGCCACGGGTTGTACACCTCGGAACTCCAGCAGCGCCCGGTGGAGCTGTTGATCACCCCCGCCAGTACTTGGCTGTCGATGCCCAATGCCGCGCCCAACGCCATGGCTTCGCTGACCGCGATCATCGAGATCCCGAGCACCAGGTTGTTGCAGATCTTGGCCACTTGGCCGGTGCCCACTTCACCACAATGGACGATGTTGCGGCCCATTTGCGACAGCACCGGGTGCAGCGTGTCGAACAACGCTTTGTTGGCGCCGACCATAAAGGTCAGGGTGCCCGCTTGCGCGCCGCCGGTGCCGCCGGACACCGGGGCATCCGCCATGTGCACGCCCTGCTTGGCGGCTGCGGCGGCAACGTCGCGCACGGTTTGCGGGTCGATGGTGCTGCAATCCACCGCGGGCACGCCTTCGGTGATACCGGCCAATACGCCGTCTTCACCCAGCCACACGCTGCGTACATGGGCCGCCGCTGGCAGCATGGTAATCACCAACTCAGCGCCCTGTGCGACTTCACGTGGCGAGGCGCTAATGTGCCCGCCCTGCGCCGCCAGTTCGGCGAGGATGTCTTTGTTGAGGTCAAACAGGTTCAACGAATGCCCGGCCTTGAGCAGGTTGCGGGCCATGGGCGCGCCCATGTTGCCGAGGCCAATAAATGCGATGTTCATGGTAATGTCCTCAACGAAGATTGATGGTGGTGTTGACGCCATCATTCACGCTGTCATCGTCGAACCAGCGGCTGGTGACCGTCTTGGTTTGAGTATAGAACTGCACCACTTGCTTGCCGTACGGGCCCAGATCGCCGAGTTTGGAGCCGCGCGAACCGGTGAAGCTGAAGATCGGCACCGGCACCGGGATCGGAATGTTGATGCCGACCTGGCCCACGTCGATTTCGCTCTGGAACTTGCGCGCCGCCGCACCGCTTTGGGTAAACAGGCCGGTGCCGTTGCCGAACGGGTTGGCGTTGACCAGAGCAATGGCCTGGTCGAGGGTATCGACCTCGATCACCACCAGCACCGGGCCAAAAATTTCCTGGGTGTAGATTTGCATGTCAGTGGTCACGCCCGAGAACAGGGTCGGGCCGACGAAGTTGCCGTCTTCAAAGCCCGGCACGCTGATGTTGCGACCATCGAGTTCCAGTACCGCGCCTTCTTTGACCCCGCTTTCGATCAGCCCCAGGATGCGTTCTTTCGCACGCTTGGAAATCACCGGGCCGACATCCGTACCCGGCTCGCTGCCCGCGTTGACCTTGAGGTTTTGCGCCAGCGCTTTGAGGTCCGGCAGCCATTGTTTGGCCGCGCCCACCAACACCACCACCGAGGTGGCCATGCAGCGCTGACCGGCCGCCCCAAAACCGGCGCCGACCAGTGCATTGAGGGTTTGCTGACGGTTGGCGTCAGGCAGTACCACGGCGTGGTTTTTCGCGCCCATCATCGACTGCACACGCTTGCCGTGCTTGCCGGCCAGGTCATAGACGTGAGTGCCGACGGCGGTTGAGCCGACAAACGACACGGCCTTGATGTCGGTGTGGGTGCAGAGCGCGTCTACCACCGCTTTGCCGCCGTGCACCACGTTGAGCACACCCGGTGGCACGCCCGCTTCCAGCGCCAGCTCGACCAGCATCAGGGTCGACAGCGGGTCTTGCTCGGAAGGTTTGAGAACAAAGGTGTTACCGCAGGCAATGGCCATCGGGAACATCCACAGCGGGATCATGGCCGGGAAGTTGAACGGGGTAATGCCCGCACACACGCCGATAGGTTGGCGCAGGGTGTAGGTATCGACGCCGCCTGCGACGTTTTCTGCGAATTCGCCCATTTGTAAGGTGCCGATGGAGCACGCGTGTTCGACCACTTCCAGGCCACGGAAAATATCACCCTCGGCGTCGGCAATGGTTTTGCCTTGTTCAGCACTGAGGACGGTGGCGATGCGTTTGGAGTGTTCGCGGATCAGCGCCTGCAACTTGAGCATGATGCGCATCCGCGCGCCGATGGGCGTGAGCTTCCAGGTCTGGAAAGCGCGTTGCGCGGCCGCAATGGCGGCGTTGACTTCATCGGGGGTGGCAAACGGGACTTTGGCCAGCACTTGCTGGGTGGCCGGGTTAACGATGTCGTGCCACTCGGTGGTCTGCGACTCGACCCATTCGCCATCAATCAGCAGGCGGGCATTTTGGTACGGGGTGGTAGAAACGTTCATGGAAGTCTCCGAATTTATTTTTATGAGCCCGTAAACGACAGGGGCGGGCGTCCAGATTGGTCGCAGGAGTGTTTTTGGAGTATAGGTGTGCGTTCTTCTAATAAGAACGCACATAAAAGCCGGTCAAACATGCAAAAAAACATCACATCGTTAAGCGCATTGAACTGGGACGACCTGAAGTTTTTTCTCGAGGTAGCCCGAACCCGCAAGGCCAGCAGCGCGGCCAAGCGCCTGGCCGTGGACTACACGACGGTGTCGCGGCGCATCAGCTCGCTGGAAGCCGCCCTGGGCACGTTGCTGTTCGAAAAGTCGCGCACCAATGGCTTTACGCTGACCAGCGAAGGCCAGCGTTTGCTGGGTTATGCCGAGTCCATTGAAAGCACGCTGCACATGGCCTGCGAGCAAGTGTCCGGCTCTGGCGTGGCGTTATCGGGGCACGTGCGCATGGGCTGCACCGAGGGTTTCGGGAGCTTTTTCATCACCCCGCAACTGAGCCATTTTGTCGACACCTACCCGGCCATCTCGGTGGATATCCTGCCGCTGCCGCACTTCATCAGCCTGTCCAAGCGTGAGGCGGATATCGTCATTGCGCTGGAGCGCCCGGAACACGGGCCTTATGTGTGCTGCAAACTGTGCGACTACCGTTTGCAGTTGTACGCCACCCAGGACTACCTGGACCAGCACCCGCCCATTCGCCGGGCTGCCGACTTGGCCGAGCACCCGTTTATCAGCTACGTTGACGACTTGGCGTTCAGTTCCGAGCTGCTGTACTTGGCCAACGTGCTGCCCGGCGCCAGCGCCAACTTGCGCAGCACCAGCGTGATCGCGCAGTACGTGGCAGCGCAACAAGGGCGTTCACTGGCGATTTTGCCGTGTTTTCTGGCGGCGCAAGACCCGCGTTTATTGCCGGTGCTGCCCGATGAAATCAACCTGACACGGCAGTTCTGGATGTACTGCCGCGAGGACTTGAGGAAGTTGAAACGGATCACGCTGCTGTGGGATTACATCCGCAACGTGACGGAGCTGAATGCGCCGCTGCTGCTTGGGGAGACGCGGGCGTTGAGGTTTGCGGACTGAAGGTTTGCCTCGCGATCTTCTGAAAGATCAAAAGATCGCGAGACAAGCTCGCTCCAACTAGGGCTAGTCGGCAATGACGATGATCGAGACGCGGCGGTTTTCGGTGCGCCCGGCGCGGGTTTTGTTGGAGGCCACGGGGGCGCTGCTGCCCAGCCCACGGGTCTGGATGTTTTCAGGCTGCATGCCGACTTTGGTCAGTGCCTTGACCACGCTGTTGGCACGGCGCACGGACAGTTGTTGGTTGTAGGACTCTTGCCCCGAAGAGTCAGTGTGCCCGTCTACCCGCACGCGCGGGATGTCGGCGCCCAGCAAAGCACGGCCAATACGCTCAACGACTTGCTGGCTTTGCGGGTTGAGCGCGTCCAGGTCACTGCCAAACAGCACCTTGCCCGACAGGTCAAACGCCCAGCCTTCGTCGGTCAGTTGGAAACCTTGTTCCTTCAACACGGCGATCTGCGCGGCGCTCAGGCCTTTTTGCGGGGCGGCGGTCTGGCAGCCGGTCAAGACCAGCACGGCCATTAACCAGACCACGCCGAACAGCTGTTGGTAGCGACGAGTGACTGTATGCATGGGGGTTAAGCTCCTGGTAATAGCGGGGTTGGCGAGTACTCCGACTCGGCAAGTTGTTGTCCGCCCCGGGCGAGGCGTTTGGCTTGGTACATCGCCGCATCCGCTGCGCAGAGCAGCAAGTCCGGGGTTGCACCGTGTTCGGGATAAACGGCGATGCCGATGCTGAGCGAGGTCACGATGCTGATGTGACCGGGCAACTCGACCGACTCCTGCATGCTGGCAATGATCTTGTCGGCGATGCGCTGGGCGTCTTCAACGTGATACAGCGGCGCCAGGAGGATGGCGAATTCGTCACCGCCAAAACGCGCGACCACGTCGTCTTCGCGCAATTGCGCACGCACGCGGGTGGCCACGGCGACCAACACGGCATCACCGGCGGCATGGCCGTAGGTGTCATTGATGTTTTTGAAGCGGTCGCTGTCGAGAAACAGCACGGCGACTTTATCGTTGACCGGGTTGGTCGAGCGCAGGGTTCGCGCCAGCCGCGCAGCAAAGTAGGCGCGATTGGGCAGATTGGTGAGCGAGTCATGGCTGGCCTTATGCGCCAGCGCCTGATTTTCGCTTTTCAGGTGGCTTTGCCAAGACTCCAACTCGTCCAGCAATGCATTGAAGTCATTGCCCAGGCTGTCCATTTCAGCAATCTGCGCAGAGGGCACGCGGCGGTTGAAAGCTCGTTCACTGCGTGCAGCGTGGGCCACTTCAGCCAGTTTGTGCAAAGGCCCGGTGATGCCATTGAGCAAGCGCCGCGACAAGTACAGCGCACTCCAGGCGCTGAGTGCGGTACAGACGATGACGCCAAACAATCCGCTGAGCAAAAAGCGCAACACATTGGCACCGTGCCCGCTGACGATAACCGCCCCTACCTGCTTGCCCTGATGCTCAATCGGCACGCTAATAGGCTGTTCGAGCAAACCATTGGCCAAGAGCATTTCGACCCGCGACAGAAAGCCGCTTTCCGGACGGCGCCAGTAGGCCAGCAACTCACCCTCGACGTTGTAGATTTTGGCTTCGGCCACGGCTTCGGTGGACGCGATCATGGCCAGCGCTTCGGACGCGGCTGTTTTGTCATCAAACACCACGGCGGCCTCGACGGTGTAGTTGATGGCCCGCGCAATCAAATGCAGGTTGTGGTCGGCGTACACCTTGAGCGCAAGGATGCCCAACAGCGTCAATGAAAGGCTGGCCAGCACCACGGCGACCAACGCCACACTCAAATGCCCGCGACGCAACACCGAGCGCAACCTGCGACGGTTACGAGAACGCTTGATCAGGCTCATGGCTGTTCGACCCGACGGCGTGACAGTTGCAACACGCTGGGGTGAATACGCACGCCGCTGCGGGCAACCGAGTCGAGGTTCACTTCAAACGCTACTTGATCATCGCGCACGTTCAGGCAAAACAAACTGCCGACCGTGCACTGGCTGACCTCTTCACTGATGCTCAGCACGGCTTGGCCAGCCAGGATGTCGAACACGTAGGTGCGCTCTTCTGTGCTTAATTTGCCCAGATAGACGGCGTGACAGGCGGTGGCAATTGCCGGATTGTTCGCCAGCAAACGAGTGACATGCACCGGCCTGCCGCTGGATTGAGTCGTACCTTTGAGTAAGTCGTCGGTGTATTCGGTAGGACCGATCACGCACAGTTCCAACTGGGCGGGCTCGGCAGGCCAACGCGCATAACTGAGGATGCCGAGCACCACTTGGGTCACAGCCTTGGCGCGCTGATCCGCCAGATTAACGGAAGCGTCAGGTTGGGCCAGGCAGGGAGTGCTGAACAGCAACAGGCAAAGAGAAAGGCATCGCAGCCACCCTCCAAAACGCTGCTCTGTCGATGAGACAGCCACATCCATGCAGGAAATCTCTGTATTCATTCCAAGAATAATGTCGAAACGATACCACAGCCCGTCTAGGGGCTGTGATACCGGTCGCCTTATTGCCGGCTCAGTTCGTCCCTTTTCAGGGCGCTCACCCCAAGCCCAACATCAGGCCACTCAGGCGTTTGACCTTGCGCTGCACAGCCTCTTCGAAGACCCCGGCACGAGGTTCAACCAGGCTGAACCAGTGTTTGGCACGGGTGATCCCGGTGTAGATCAGCTCTTTGGTCAGCACGGGGTTAAGCGCTTCGGGGAGTACCAGCGCGGTGTGCGAAAACTCAGAGCCTTGGGATTTGTGCACGGTCATGGCGTACACGGTTTCCACATCATTCAGACGGCTTGGCAGCACAAAGCGGATGCCGCCCTGCCCGTCATTACGGGCAAAGGCCACACGCAAGACGTGGCGTTGGCTCTGGCCGTCCAGCTCGGGCAATTTGAGTGCAATACCAATGTCGCCGTTCATCAGCCCCAGGCCATAGTCGTTACGGGTCATCAGCACCGGCCGCCCCTCGTACCAATGCTGGTCGCTGTCAATCAGCTTGCGGGAGAACAAGGCTCGGGTAATTCGCTCATTCAGGCCTTCAACCCCCCACGGACCTTTGCGCACGGCGCACAGCACCTGAAACGCTTCGAAGGCTTCCAGCACTTTGCCGGCCCACGCGGCCCAGCAGGGGTCTTCAAGGCCCGCCGCCGCGAGCGGACGCTGATCGCGTAGAACCTCAAGATAATGCCGATAGCCTTTGGCTTCTGCCCCTCGGCCCTCCAGCGCCAGACGCTCGAAGGCCCGGTCTTGCTCGCCCTTGAGCGCCAAGGCGAAGAGGTCGGGGTAGGTACCCGCCGTCAACAGCGCCCGAGCTTCTTGCGGCAGTTGCTGGTTGACCCGGCGCGACAGTTGGCCGATGCCGCTGCCTTCACCAAAGCGCCGCGAATGGCGCAGCATGACCACCTGCTGAGCCAGCGGGTGGGTGCCGTCGAGGTCTTGTTGCAAACCGCTGGCGGCAAGGTTTTCGCCGCTGACCGCCTCCAGCCATTGACGGGTGTGCGGGGTGTACCAGCCCGCTTCGGCATCGCGGCACAGATCGCCCAATACCGCACCCGCCTCGACCGAGGCCAACTGGTCCTTGTCACCCAGCAGCACCAGCCGGGCATGTTCGGGCAATGCGTCCAGCAGGTTGGCCATCATTTCAAGGTCGATCATCGAGGCCTCATCGACGACCAAGACGTCCAGCGGCAGGCGATTGCCAGCGTGATGCCGAAAATGCCGCGTACCGGGGCGGCTGCCCAGCAAGCGGTGAACAGTGGTGACATCGCTGGGGATTTTTTGCCGAACCTTGTCGTCCACTTCCAACGATTTAACTTGCAGGCTGATGGACTCGGTCAAGCGCGCAGCCGCTTTGCCCGTGGGCGCCGCCAGACGAATCCGCAAGGGAGCGCCCGCTTCAACCGCCGGGGCCTGAAGCAGCGCCAGTAAACGCACCACAGTGGTGGTTTTGCCGGTGCCCGGGCCGCCCGTGACGATGCTGAAGGCACTGCGTGTGGCCAACGCGCAGGCCAGCTTTTGCCAGTCAATCGGCGCATTGCCCTGCGCAGCACCGAAAAGCCCGTTCAGCCGCGCAGGCAAATCGGCCGGCGTGGGTTCGGAAGATGAAAGACGCTGGCGCAATGCGCTGTCGATTCGTCGCTCATAGGCCCAATAGCGGCGTAGGTACAGGCGGCGTTCGCAGAGCACCAAAGGGCGGCTCGACGAGTCGGCCGATGGCTCGCCCGCCTGCTCAACCAACGCGCTGTTCTGTAGGGCTTTGCACCAAGTATCGCCATCCAGCGCCTCAAGCAGTTGCGAGGGCAACAACATGGCACCGGTTTGCGGGTCGCCTTCGGGCGGCAATGACAGCGCGAAGTCCGGTTGTTTAAGGGTTTCAAACAGGTCGAGGCAGACGTGGCCGTGGCCCAACTGGTGACTGGTCAGGGCCGCGGCCAACAACACCAATGGGTCGCCCTGCGGGTCGCGTTCATGCACAAACGCAACAAAGGCTTTGTCCAGTGCGCGCAGCCAGCCGCGCTCAACCCAACGCTCAAGCAACAGCAGCAAATCGGCGGCGTGTTTCAAAGGCTGGAGCTCGGCCAGGCTTTCGGCCGTTAATGGCGTGGGCAACAGTTCGGCAAACGAACGACTCATAACAACACTCCCTGTTCCCACGCCGGTTCAGCGGGTTTGAGCTGCGGTTTGCCCTGGAACAGCAAGTCCAGGCTTTCGATCAATTGTTTGGGTGGTCGGGCAAAAAACACCCCTTGGCTTTGCGAGCGCGTGCCACGCAAGAACAGGTACAGCGCGCCGCCCATGTGCTGGTCGTAGTCGTAATCCGCCAGGCGGGCCTTGAGTTGACGGTGTAGGGCCAGCAGGTACAAGACGTATTGCAGGTCGTAGCGGTTGTCCAGAATCGAGGTGTTCATTGCCTGTTCGGTATAGGCCGAATCGTCAGCACCCAGCCAATTGGATTTGTAGTCCGCCACGTAGTACCGGCCTTCGTGTTCGAATGTCAGGTCGATAAAGCCTTTGAACATGCCATTGAGCAGGCTCGGCTCAGCAGCCGCTCGCGCCGCGCCGCCGTGGGTGTGTTCACGTACGAGCTGGTCCAGTTGCAGGACATCAACTTTGTGGCTGGCGAACCAGAATTCCATTTCGATTTGATACTGGTTCAGTTCACTCAGTACCACAGCAGGCTGGCCGTTATTCAGACGCAACGGCTCATGCTGCAGATGCTGCAACCAGTCGCTCAGGGTGTCGATCCAGCCTTGCCAGCCGCGTCGGTTACAGCGCCGGGCTACGGCGTCTTTGACGGTGTCGGCATCGGCGTTGAAGCCTTCACTGCCCGCCCACTCCAGCAAGCCGTGGAGGAAGGTCCCGGGATTCGGCCCACGCGGGAATCGGTGGATATCACCACCGCTGAGCAACACATCACGCGGTGCGTCCGGGTCCAGTCTTTCATCGTCCGAGAGCTTTTGCGCCAGGGCGCTGTCAGGGGCTTCGGCAGGGCTGAGGCTGTCACCAATGCGCAATGCGCTGTAAGACGCAATCCACCAGTTTTCTGCCGCACGACGGGTCGGCACCAACGGTTTGAGCAAGGTGGCCTGATTGAGCGGTGGGTAAAAACGGTCATCATTGACGGCTGGAACGGGGCCGTACTGGATCGCCGTGCAGTCTTGCTGCAAGTCCGCCAGCCAGCGTTCCAACGCCGTGGACTCGGCCAACAGCGCACCACCGCCCAGCAGGTAGCCCAAAGCTGAAAGGTGCAGGACCGAACGATTGTTGTTGCCGCGTTTAAGATCGGCAACGCCCAGCCAGCAAGCATACTCGGCACGCGTCAGCGCCACGTAAAGCAAGCGTAGGTCTTCGGCCAGACGCTCGTCATCCGCTTGAGTGATCAGCTCGGGCGTCGGCTTCAGGCTGACGTGAGCGTTGCCCTGCGCATCGTGGTAATGCAGCGGTAAACGGCTGCCATCCACAGGTTTGGTCGAGCAGATAAACGGCAAAAATACCAAGGGGTATTGCAGACCTTTAGATTTGTGGATGGTCACCACTTTGACCAACTGTTCATCGCTTTCAAGGCGCAGGATTTGTTCTTCGCCCGCTTGCCCGGACAAGGCCAGGTGTTCGGCCAAGTGCCGGATCAATGCTTGCTCGCCATCCAGTTCCGCAGCGGCTTGCTGCAACAGTTCCGACAGGTGCAACAGGTTGGTCAGCACGCGCTCACCGTCCGGGCAGGCGATCAAGGCCTGAGGTAATTCAAAGTCATGCAACAGGCGGCGCAACATGGCGAGTACACCTTGTTTACGCCAGGTTTCGCGGTAGCCACGGAACTGCATGACGCGCCGCTCCCAGGCCAGTTCGTCCTGGTTCAGGCGTTCGAGTTCAATCAGCGGCAAGTCCAGGGTGATGCAGGCGAGAGCGGCGCGTAGCGGGCGCTCAACGTCCGGCTCGGCGCAGGCTTTGAGCCAGGCCAAGACATCGTGGGCTTCTTGCGCGGCATAGACCGAATCCTTATCCGACAGGTAAACGCTGCGTACACCCCGTGCTGATAATTCTCGCCGTACGGCCTGAGCTTCCTTACCGTCGCGGACCAGAATGGCAATGTCAGCGGGCAATAGACCTTTTAAGGTCTGGCCTTCTCTGGCGAAGCCACAGCGACCTTGTTGCCCGCCATTGAGCAACTCAACAATTTGGCTGGCGCACACCGCCGCTAGTTGCTGGCGATACACGATGCCCGAGACGGGCTGCTCGGATGGCAATTGCCAAAATGTTAAAGGCGTGATGGGCTGGCCATCCAGTTGCAACGTGTCTTTGCGCCCCGAGGATTTAACCGGAGCAAAAGGTACCGGATTTTCAGCGCCGTCACGGAACAAAAAAGCGCCGCGCCCGGTGTCTCGCTGCTCGGCCCGCTCAAAGACCAGGTTGACCGCTTCGACCATGGCATGACTGGAGCGAAAGTTGGTGTCCAGCGTATGCAGCCGGCCACTGGTGGCCTGACGGGCGCGCAAGTAGGTGTAGATGTCCGCGCCACGGAAGGCATAAATCGCCTGTTTGGGGTCGCCTATGAGGAACAAGCCCGTTTCCGGGGTGTTGTCTTCGATGCGGTAGATGGTTTCGAAGATGCGGTACTGCACCGGGTCGGTGTCCTGGAACTCATCGATCAACGCGACAGGGAATTGCTCGCGGATCAAGGTCGCCAATCGCTCACCGGCCTCAGCCTGCAGTGCGGCATCCAGCCTGAGCAGCATGTCATCAAACCCCATCTCGGCACGGCGGCGCTTTTCTGCTTCAAAGCGTGCGCTCACCCAGCGGGCTGCGTGCTCCAGCACGGCAGCATCAGGGCTGGGCAATGCATCCAGCGCTGTTTTCAGCCCTGCCATGGCGTCCAGCCCAGGGTGATGAGGGGGGTCGCCCTTCCAGGCTTCGGCCATGCCGTCTGGTGTCAGGCGGGTAAAGCCGGTGCCCAGATCAAGTTGCTCTTGGGACTCGTCAGACGCCCACGCGCTGAGCTTTTCAAACCAGGGTTCGAAGTAACGCGCTTGCATTTTCCGACCATCAACGGCTTTGGCGGCCACGCCTTGCAGGCAGATATCGCGTAGCTCTTGAGCCCATTGCAACCATGGGGTTTTGAGCTGTGACAGCGCCTGACGACGCTCTTGCAAGCAGGCTTCAATGATCTCAGCCGGGGTTTGTTCTGCATTTGCACTAGGACGAGAGCTGCCAAACAAGGCGCGAACACGTGGCATTAAAGCGCCAGGGCCGCCCCAGTTAGCTCGTACCCAGTTCAGCGCGTCACCGTGCATGGGGTAGCAGAACAGTCGCCAGTAATCGCGCAGCACTTCGCCGAGCAAATCGCTATGGTCGGTTTCGAGGGTTTGGGTGAACAGGCTGCCACTGTCGAAGGCGTGCTCGCGCAGCATGCGTTGGCACCAACTGTGGATCGTTGAAACGGCAGCTTCATCCATCCATTGCGCGGCGATGTCGAGGCGGCCAGCACAGGCGGCCCACTGCTCAGGCGGGAACTCGTCGCGCAGTTGTTCAACCAGCGCATCCGGGGCCTTGATTTCGTCACGGAAGAACCGCGCCGCTTCAGCGAGCCGAGTGCGGATGCGATCACGCAGTTCTTTGGTGGCGGCGTCGGTGAAGGTCACTACCAAAATTTGCGGGGGCAATAACTCACGGCCAAACCCGGTCTCGGCGCCGCCATGGCCCAAGATCAGGCGCAGGTAGAGGGCCGAAATGGTGAAGGTTTTGCCGGTCCCGGCGCTGGCTTCGATCAGTTGGCTGCCACGTAGGGGAAAAGCCAACGCTAAAGGTACTTTTTGCTCGCTCATTAGCGGGACTCCTCGCTGTTTAATGAGCGCCAAGGCGCATCAAAGAGTGGGCGATAGAGTGCATCGCACCAGTCTTCAAATTCACCGTCGGCCATCAATGCGGCGTAATCGGGGAACTGGCGCGCCAGTGCTGCACTTTCACGGCGCTCGCCGTCGCTGGTTTGACCGTCACCTTCGTAGGCTTTTTGCGCGGCGGCATCGGCCTTGGCCGGATCGCTTTGGGCCAGCCAGGCGAACGCCGTTTTTACTGCAACGGGCAGCGGACGGCCCATGCCGACCTTCCAGGCCATGAGTAAATTACCCAGAATATCGCGGGCCTGGTCGGGGGTTAGCGGGGCGAGCAGCAAGGTGTCATCACTGGCAACCAGGGCAGTGGACATGTCCAGGCCACTGGCGCAGGCCACCAGGTGATTGACCCATGAGCGCGTCAGACGATGCCATTTGCGCGTTTTAATCGCCCCAATGCTGTTAGGAATCGTGGTGATGGACAGTAGGCCGTTGTCACTGCGTTGATGCAAATTGCTCAGCCACCCTTCCAGCATCAACCCGTGACCTTCAAAACTCACCGGCAGCGCGCTATTGAGCGGCGTTGGCCACAAAGCCAGAAGCTGTTGGTAGCGCTGCAAAACATCGGGGAGTGGCTCAATCAGTTCGTGTTGCAGGCACTCACCAAAGCCTGCCATCGGTAACAAACCGCTGCCTTGAAGACGTCGGGCGCGGTGCTCTAAAGCCTGTCCCGGCTGATCTGGCTGAGCGAGGGCCGCTTCAAGCAGGCTGTCGCTTAGGGTGTAACGCTGCAGCGCGTCGAGCACGAAAGGTTCTTCATCTTCCAGCGGCACTTCAGCCGCTTCAAAAAACACTTTCAGACGCTGACTAAAGAAGTGGCGCACAGGGTTTCGCAAGAAGTCCTGCAACTGAGTAAGGTTTAAAGGTTCTTCCTGCTCGTGGGCCGCGAGTGTTCCGGGCGGCACCGGGACAGTCTGTGGTTCGTGCAGTTGTTGCCACTCACGGGCATAGCTGAACAGGCGAGGATCACCTTCGTGAAAGTAACGCGTGCTGAAGGGCTGCAGCGGGTGCTCTTGAGTCATGGCCTCAAGCAGGTCATGGCCCGCTTGAAGGTGCCAGCCACTGGCAAGGTGATCGCGCAATTGGCCAATCAAAACGCAGGCCGGACGCTCGCTGTTGTCGCGAATACTGCGCCCTACCCAACTGATATAAAGCTGCTCGCGGGCAGATAACAGCGCCTCAAGCAGTAGGTAACGGTCATCCTCGCGGCGGGAACGATCGCCCGGGCGGTAGTCACTGCCCATCAAGTCGAAGTCCAGCGGCGGCTGCGCACGTGGGTAGTCACCATCATTCATGCCGAGCAGGCAGACGAGTTTGAATGGGATCGCACGCATCGGCATGAGGGTGCAAAAGTTGACGGCCCCGGCGAGAAAGCGCTGAGACAACTTGCCTTGGTCAAGGCCCGCCAACCAAGCTTCACGTACCACGGTTAACGGTAATTCGTCTTGCAGGCCAACCAGTTCACAGGTTTCGAGCCAGGTCTCACGCAGCTCCTCGAGCTGGGCCAGCAAGTAGTCGTCGTGCTCGGTTTCGGCCAGGAAGAATAACTGCATCAACGCTTGCAGGCGCTCGCCCCATTGCTGCGGTAATGCCGGTTGCGACAGTTCTTGGTGGGCGATTTCCAGAGCATCAAGCAGGGCCACCAACGGGCCGATCAATACCGCATCCAGGCCGCCGATTTCATCGTAAGGCTCAATACCATCACACGCTTCACCACTGCCGACGGCATAACCCAACAGCATGCGGCGCAAGCCGAACCGCCAACTGTTTTGCTCCAGGTCAGTCGGCAAGCCGAGACCTGCACGCTGCTGTGCATTGAGCCCCCAGCGAATACCTGCGCCCTCGATCCAACGGTGCAACGTCGGTAAATCACGCTCTTGCACGTTGAAGCGGGCTCGCAAGGCCGGAACGTCCAGCAGGTCAAGAATTTCGCTGACCGGGAAACGGCTGTCAGGCAATTTGAGCAGGTGCTCAATGGCAATCAGTAGCGGGTCTCGGCCGCGCTGACCTTGGTCGGCCAGGGTGTAGGGGATGAAGCGACGGTCGTCGCGCTCGATCTGACCAAACACGGCGCGGATATGCGGAGCGTAGCTGTCGATGTCCGGCACCATCACGATCACATCGCGCGGTTGCAGGTCCGGGTTGTCGCTAAATCGCTTGAGCAACTGGTCGTGAAGTATCTCGATTTCTCGTTGCGCACTGTGGGCAATGTGAAAGCGGATGGAGTGATCTGTTTCTAAATCGACAGCGGGCCACAGTTCACGGGTTTCGTTAAGGGGGCGCAACTCAAGAATGTCGTCTTGCAATTGATTGAGCAGGTTGCGTGGCTCGACTTCACTGAACAGGTCGATGCGGCCATCACGAAACGCACTGCGATAGCTGTTGGGATCGTCGTAGCTATCGAGCAAGTTGATGTAGTCGCGACCTTGTTTACCCCACGCGGCAAGCAGCGGATGCGCGTGTTGGTGAAGGATGTCGAGATCCAGCGCTGTGGGCATCCCGGCTTTGCGTGCTTGGCGTTTGTACTGATGGCGTAACAGATCTTTGTCCGCAACGATGTCAGACCAATGGTGGCGACAAGGATTGTGCACACACAACAGGACTTGGCTAAAACGTGCGAGCCCTGCCAAGGCTTCCAGCGCTTGAGCGGGCAGTGACGAAATACCGAAAACGATCACCCGTGCAGGCAGGCCGGGCGGTGCTTGTTCGAGGCTGTTTATCTTCTCGATAAAACGTTGGTGAACCCCGGCACGGCTTTGCGACATGCCTTCCTCGCCAACGTCGAGCAGCAAGGCTCGCCATAGTTCGGCTTGCCAGCAGTTGGCAGGGCTTAAGGCTGGGCTTTCACCTCGAGCATTGCGTAATTGATGGCGACCGGCGGCCCAGTCCTCCAGCCAGTCTGCGCGATAAACCTGATATTGGTCGAACAAATCGGCCAGGCGTTCTGACAGTTGATAGCGTTTACGCAGATCGGTGTCGTGGGTCAGAAAGCGCTGTAAGGGCTCGAAGTGCGGCTGATCAATAAGGGCCGGGAGCAAGCGCATAAGACGCCATGTCAGGGGCGCTTTATCGAGCAGCGATTTGGCGGGGATTTCCTCGCTGCCTAATACCATCCGATACAACTGCCACATGAAACTGCCGGGCAGTTGCACGTCTACTGCCGCCGCAATACCGCAGCCGCCCAGATCATCATCTTGAGCATCTTCGGCCAGAGCCAGCTTTAGCCATTGGGCAATACCGTTGCTCTGCACCAGAGCAATTTCGTTCTCCAGAGGCGCCAAGGGGTAAAGGCGCATCCAGCTAACGACCAGACTGCGTAACTCATCAAGGCGGTTACCGTGGACCACCATAAAACCTGCATTGAGAGACGTAGTAACCGGCATGACGGCATCCTTAGGAGAAAACAAAATCCAAAGGCGAACCTTAACATTGCTCGGGGGAATTGGCGCATTGCAAGCTGCAAGCTGCAAGCTGCAAGCTGTGAGCTGTGAGCTGTGAGCTGCAAGGTAAGCGTCCGGGCATCCCGTCTTGCGCAACTAAGCCGGTTGCCATCGATGCGGCAACAACTCCCCAA
>NZ_WIWK01000259.1:0-1066 GCF_009600165.1 Pseudomonas sp. FSL R10-0399 | reverse complement strand
CCTGAATTCAACACATAAGTGCAACGCTCACCCCTGTATGCACTTCGTACGGCGTCTTCCAGCCCAAGCGCTTGCGCGGGCGTAGATTGATCCTCGCTACTGTCCGATTGACGGCTTCGACGGTCAGCTTGCTGAAGTCGCTGCCCTTGGGGAAATACTGGCGGAGCAGACCGTTGGTGTTTTCATTGGTGCCACGTTGCCAGGATGAATAGGGGTCTGCAAAAAAGACCTGGCACTGGCTCCGTAGCGCGATGCGTTCATGCCCGGCAAACTCCCTTCCGTTATCCAGCGTCAGCGTGTGAGCGGCATGGCCCTGAAGCATCAGATTGATCGCCCGCGTTACCTGCCGGCGCGTTCTGCGCTTGACCGGATAGGCGCTCAGATAGCCGCTTTTGCGATCAACCAGGGTCACCAGGTTACCGCCCAGTCCATGTACCGTATCGCCCTCCCAGTCCCCCAGGCGCTCGCGGCTTTCGACCTCGGCTGGGCGTTCACTGATTGACACGCGATTACGCAGCTGCCCGCGCCGATCGTGGCTTCCATAGCGTTTCCGGTAGCGCTTTCGGCGATGTCGCAGATAGGTATAAAGCTCACCACCGGCGCGCTGTTCGGCGGCAATGAACCGATAAATCCACTCATGGCTGACCGCCCGGCTTGGCTGCTCCTGCTTCAACCGCTGGGCGATCTGCTCCGGACTCATGCCATGCTTGAGCCACACCGGGAGATGATGGCTGAGCCATGTCGCCGGCTTGCAAAACTTGCGCGCACCCGCTCGACGAGCATCACTTTCATGGGCCGCAGAAACAGCCTTGTAGATATTCTGGGTGCTGTTGCGGCGAACCTCGCGACTGATCGTCGAGGGATGCACGCCGACCCGCTTTGCAATGCTCGCCTGGCTCTCTGCGGCGCTCAAGCCAGCCTCAATCTGGTAACGTTGTCCCTGAGTCAGCTGCCGGTAATGCGTAGTCATCTGCGCTTGAATCCTTCGGTGTGAGAGCCTGGATTCTACCGGTGGCTGGCTCTCTGCCTCTCGTTTCAAGCGTTGCGCTTATTCTATGAATTCAGG
>NZ_WIWK01000258.1:0-1113 GCF_009600165.1 Pseudomonas sp. FSL R10-0399 | reverse complement strand
GGCGGCCGCAAAAACTGAGTGCAACACCTGACCTTTCCGGTACGGTGCTGCCACTATGTCCTATCACGAACTCAGTATCCCCGAACGTGCGACCCTTCAACTCGGCCTTGCCCAAGGTTTCAGCCAGCGGCGAATTGCCCGGATGCTCGGCCGCTCCCCCTCGACCATCAGCCGGGAGCTGCGCCGCAACCGGGCCCCTGGCACCCGCTACCAGGCCTGTGCTGCCCAGCAGCAGATGCAGGTCCGCCGCCAGGTCTGCAGGCCTCAGTGCAAGCTGCTGCCGGGCAGTGAGCGCTTCGAGCTGGTCGTCCATATGCTGCGTGAGGGTTTGTCTCCCGAGCAGATTGCCGGCAAGCTGCGCAGCATGAACATACCCAGCCTCAGAGAGGCCTACGTCTGCCGCGAGACGATCTATAACGCGATCTACGCCCTGCCGGTCGGTGGCCTGCGCAAGGAGCTGATCATCTGCCTGCGCCAGGGCAAGACGAGTCGCAGGCCGCGCTCTGGCGGCGTCGATCGGCGCGGCCAGATCCCTGAAATGCTCAGCATCCACGTGCGCCCGCCGGAGGTCGAAGACCGGCTGATGCCAGGCCATTGGGAGGGCGACCTGATCAAGGGCAAGGCCAATGCCTCGGCGGTGGGCACCTTGGTGGAGCGTACCAGCGGCTACCTGATGCTGATCAAGATGGCCGACGCGACGGCGACCTCGGCGCTGGAGGGCTTCAGTGCGGCGCTCAATGGCATGCCGCTGGCGGTGCGCAAGAGCATGACCTACGACCAGGGCCGGGAGATGGCGCGGCACGCCGAGATCACCCAGCGGACCGGGGTGGCGATCTACTTCTGCGACCCGCACAGCCCCTGGCAACGCGGCAGCAATGAGAACATCAATGGACTGATCCGCCAGTACCTGCCCAAGGGCACGGACTTGTCGGTGCATAGTCAGGAAGCCCTGGACGCCATCGCTTTGCAACTGAATATGCGACCGCGCAAACGCTTCGACTTCAAATGCCCGATCGAGGTGATGGGCGAAGTGATGCAAGAAGCCGTGGTGATGCGGCATGATGCTCCCGCTTCAATTCAATAACCGTGTTGCACTCAGATCCTGCAACCGCC
>NZ_WIWK01000257.1:0-1113 GCF_009600165.1 Pseudomonas sp. FSL R10-0399 | reverse complement strand
GGCGGTTGCAGGAGCTGAGTGCAACACGGTCATTGAATTGAAGCTGGAGCATCATGCCGCATAGCCATGGCCTTCTGCATCACCTCACCCATAACTTCGATGGGGCACTTGAAGTCGAAGCGCTTACGCGGCCGCATGTTCAGTTGCAGTGCAATAGCGTCGAGTTCTTCTTGGCTGTGTACCGACAAGTCCGTGCCCTTGGGCAGGTACTGGCGGATCAGGCCATTGATGTTTTCGTTGCTGCCGCGTTGCCAAGGGCTATGCGGATCGCAGAAGTAAATCGCCACCCCGGTCTGCTGGGTGATTTCAGCATGCCGCGCCATTTCTCGGCCCTGGTCGTAGGTCATGCTCTTGCGCATCGCCAGCGGCATGCCATTGAGCGCTGCACTGAAGCCTTCCATCGCCGAGGTCGCCGTCGCGTCGTTCATCTTTACCAGCATCAGGTAGCCACTGGTGCGCTCTACCAGCGTGCCTACAGACGAGGCGTTGGCCTTGCCCTTGATCAGATCGCCTTCCCAATGCCCTGGCATCAGTCGGTCTTCGATCTCCGGTGGGCGCACATGGATGCTGACCATCTCGGGGATCTGGCCACGCCGATCCACGCCGCCAGAGCGCGGCCGGCGCGTCGTCTTACTTTGGCGCAGGCAGATGATCAGCTCCTTACGCAGCTCGCCGACCGGCAAGGCATAGATGGCGTTATAGATCGTCTCGCGACAGACGTATGCATCTCTGAGGCTGGGAATGTTCATGCTGCGCAGCTTGCCGGCAATCTGCTCGGGAGACAAACGCTCGCGCAGCATATGGGCCACCAACTGAAAGCGCTCACCACCCGGCAACAGCTTTCGTTTCGGTCGACAGCCTTGGCGGCGGGCCTGCATCTGCTGCTGGGCCATGCGGGCCGAGTAGCCACCACAGACATCTCGATTGCGGCGCAGCTCCCGGCTGATGGTCGAAGGGGATCGGGTGATCAAGCAAGCAATCTTGCGCAGGCTGAACCCTTGGGCACGGCTGATTTGAATGGTGGCGCGTTCTTCAACGCTGAGTTCGGAATAAGACATAGGGGCAGCACCGTACCGGAAAGGTCAGGTGTTGCACTCAGTTTTTGCCGCCGCC
>NZ_WIWK01000256.1:0-1123 GCF_009600165.1 Pseudomonas sp. FSL R10-0399 | reverse complement strand
GGATGCTGAAGATACTCGGCGGCCTGTTTGCTGCGCGACAGCGCGGCGTCGAAGACGGGGCGGCCCCTCCTACAGGGTGAAGCCATCGCAGCCTCATTCTTCGGCAGCGACTACAGGTTTTAGCTGGGGTTGCAGATAACGCTTGACCCCTGCTGCCACGCCCGGCGCCTGCAAGCCGATTTCACGCAACTGACCGCTGATGGGGTTGCGGTAGCCGATGAAGAACAGCCCTTTGGCCACGGTGGAGTGGCCGTGGGCATCCACCGTCGGTTTGCCGTCGGCGGTGAGTGGCGCAGGGTAGTTGATCAGGCTCTCAAGGCCGGTGGTGTAACCGGTGCCCGCGACGATCACGTCGGTGTTCAGCGTGCAGCGCTGTGTACGGTCGAGACCGGTGTGGGCGACGACGCTCTGCTCGTTGAGTTCCAGCACCGGTCCCACCACCTTGATGCGGCCTTGTTTCAGGTCGTCGATCACCGGCATGAACAGCGTCGGGGTCACGCTGCCCAAACCGGAAACGCCTTGCGCCGGTTGTGGCAGGCCGTAGGCCGACAGATCCCCGACCCAGCGCCGCGACAATCCGCTCAATACGGCGTCGCTCCAGCGTGTCGGCAGTCGACGAATCAACGTGCCCAGCGCCGCCAGCGGTACACCGAACAGGCTCTTGGGCAGAAAGTGCGGCGCCCGCCGCACCGACAACGTGACCGACGCGGCATGGGGCACCAGACGGCTGGCAATCTCGCAGGATGAATTACCACTGCCGACCACCACCACGTGCTTGCCCGCGTAGTGGCGAGCATTGCCGAAGTGGGCCGCGTGAACGACCTGCCCGCTAAAGTGCTGCGCGCCTGGCCACTGCGGGATCGACGGGACGCACGAGGTGCCGGTGGCAATCACCAGCGCCTGCGCACGAAACACCCGGTCATCCCGGCAGCGCACTTGCCACAGCCCTGGCGCCGCGAGGTACTCGATATTCATCACCGCGCAGCCGGTCAGCACATTAAAACCGCCACGGGCTGGCAGGGCTGCCAGCTCCTTGGCCAGGTCATCACGGCTTGGCCAGCGCCCTGCCGACCACGGGAAGCGCAGGCCCGGCAAACTGGAAAACCAGCGCCCGGTGTTCAGG
>NZ_WIWK01000255.1:0-1143 GCF_009600165.1 Pseudomonas sp. FSL R10-0399 | reverse complement strand
CCCCACGTCGAAGCCGGTCAAAATGGTTGACCGAAGGTCGAGCATTTTGAGGGGCTGGGCTTTTGATTTGAGCGGGTCTCGGGTCGCAGACATGAGCAAGAGAGGAAGCCAGCCCGAAGGGCAAGGCGTCAACCCGTAGGGTTGTCCTATCTTGAATTGAAAACTTAATTACACCATAAACTTGATATTTACTTTTAATATGTTATGTCTATATGTATAAACATATGAGACATAGATGACAATAAAAAATTGGTTTGTAAGAAGTGAGCGAGTAAAAGATAAGCATAACGGCATAATACGCTATGGTAAATATTTGGTAGATGAAAGTCATCCTAACCATACACAAACTTCTTCGATTATCCCTATAAGCGGAAACATTGATACTTTTATCAAAAGAGTATCAAACGAAGCAATAACGCTTGATATTTCAAACTCACAGAAGAAAGGAGGGCGACCAGTTCAATCATATGCTCAATCTTTTGTATTCTGCTTGCCTCCTTCTGTGAAAAAACCCACAACAGAAGAATGGAAGGAAATAACAAAAGACATAGTGAAAGAGATTGCGAAAAAACTGGAAGTTAGCCTATCGGACTTGAACGGTAAAATATTTGCTAACGTCCACGACCAAGACAACCCGCACCTAAATCTTGTAGTGCCCAGAGTGCTAAATGGCAAGTCATTGAAGGCGTTAGACCAGAAGGGCACGATCTCTGTCGCAAAGAAAGCGTTTACGGCTGCAACCCTTGCGCACTGCGGGCTTGACGTGTCTGCGTATGAGCCGCTACAAACGAATTTGGGACGAAAACAAGCCAAGTGGAAGATCCAAGAGCAAAAAGCAGAAAAAGCACTTTTGCTGGTTGGTCATAAGACCCAAGAACTCGACGACAAGCTGAAACAATCCCGCGAACTTGATACCCTTTCAATAGAACTTAACAGCAAGATTTTTGAATGGGTTTTCGCAGTGAAAGCAGATAGTTATATGGATGAGTTAGTTGCTCAAAGCGACATATCAGATATAACTGACAAGATTGATAATTTAAACATCAATCAAGAACAAAAGGCGATTTTAGATAGGCTCTTCGAGTCTGCCGAGCAGAAAGCAGGCAAAGCGCTCGAAAATAGAGTAAGATGGAAAATATAACT
>NZ_WIWK01000254.1:0-1149 GCF_009600165.1 Pseudomonas sp. FSL R10-0399 | reverse complement strand
GGCTACGGCGGCGCTGAAGGTTTGGCCCACTACATGGGCGAGCAGGGCATCGACCTGCTGCTGGGTGGCGTCCAGCAGCAGGTCGATGCCCTGCTCGCCCATGTAGTGGGCCAAACCTTCAGCGCCGCCGTAGCCGCCCACCCGCACTTCGCAGCGCAGATCGGTGGGAACGCGGCCGACACCGGCCAGGCTGTAAACGTGTTGCGGGCCCAGGGTGCGGGCAATGGCCAGTGCTTCAGTCACGCCGCCGAGCACTAAAATACGCTTCATACAAACTCTCCGGCATGGCCGACAACGGCGCCTTGGCGGTCAATGGCAAACACTTCTACCTGCACCGACGCCGGGACCACGCTACGGGCGAAGTCCAGCGCGTGCTGGCACACCGCATCACCCAGGGCGATGCCTTGCGCGCTGCACATCGCCAGGGCTTGCTGGCTGGTGTTGGCCTGGCGGATGGCCTCTTGCAGCGTGGGGTCAGCGCCAATGGCCGCCGCCCATTCGGCCAGTTGCGGCAAGTCGATGCTGGAGTGACGGCTGTGCAAATCCATATGGCCTGCGGCCAGTTTGCTGATTTTTCCGAAACCGCCGCAGAGGCTCAACTTATCCACAGGGACTTTGCGCAGGTGCTTGAGGACTGCGCCCACGAAGTCGCCCATTTCGATCAGCGCAATCTCCGGCAGGTTATACACGCGGCGCATGGTGTCTTCGCTGGCATTGCCGGTGCAGGCGGCGATGTGCAGGTAGCCGTTGGTCTTGGCAACGTCGATGCCCTGGTGGATCGAGGCGATGTACGCGGCACAGGAAAACGGCCGGACGATACCGCTGGTGCCCAGAATCGACAGGCCGCCGAGAATCCCCAAGCGTGGGTTCATGGTCTTGAGAGCTAGCGATTCGCCGTCCTGGACGTTGACGGTCACTTCAAAGCCACCGTGGTAGTCGTGTTCGGCGGCCAGTTGCTGCAGGTGATCGGTGATCATTTTGCGCGGCACCGGGTTGATCGCCGGTTCGCCCACGGGCAACACCAGACCGGGGCGGGTGACCGTGCCAACGCCCTGGCCTGCGACGAATACGATGCCTGCGTCAGGCAGCAGGCGAACGCGTGAGTACAGCAGCGCGCCGTGGGTCACGTCGGGGTCGTCGCCTGCGTCC
>NZ_WIWK01000253.1:0-1198 GCF_009600165.1 Pseudomonas sp. FSL R10-0399 | reverse complement strand
CTTAGGGAAATCCTGAAAAAGACTTTCTGATTTGGCAAAATCTCCGGACACCAATCGCCGAGCTTTTCAATGAAGCAAATGACCTTCGCCGATGCCGAGTACGCCGGTAAGCGCAAGCAGACCCGCAAGGAATTGTTCCTGATCGAGATGGATCGTGTCGTACCCTGGAAGGGTTTGATTGCCCTGATCGAACCTCATTACCCGAAGGGCGAAGGTGGTCGTCCGGCCTATCCTTTGATGGCGATGCTGCGGGTTCATCTCATGCAGAACTGGTTCGGTTACAGCGATCCTGCGATGGAAGAAGCGCTGTACGAGACGACGATCTTGCGCCAGTTTTCCGGTCTGAGCCTGGAGCGGATCCCAGATGAAACTACCATCCTCAACTTCCGTCGCCTGCTGGAAAAGCACGAGTTGGCCGCTGGTATTCTCGGCGTGATCAATGGCTATCTGGGCGACCGTGGCTTGTCGCTGCGACAAGGCACCATCGTCGATGCCACGCTGATTCATGCGCCCAGTTCGACCAAGAACAAGGACGGCAAACGCGACCCGGAAATGCACCAGACAAAGAAAGGTAACCAGTATTACTTCGGTGCCAAAGCTCACATTGGTGTCGACGATGAGTCAGGGCTGGTGCACAGCGTGGTGGTCACTGCGGCCAACGTCGCGGACATAACCCAAGTCGACAAACTGCTACACGGTGCTGAGAACGTGGTCTGCGCCGATGCAGGCTATACCGGTGTCGAGAAGCGCGAAGAGCATGCGGGACGCCACGTCATCTGGCAGATTGCAGCCCGGCGCAGCACCTACAAAAAACATGGCAAACGCAGCGTATTGTACAAAGCGATACGCAAGATCGAGAAAGCCAAGGCTCAGGTTCGCGCCAAGGTTGAGCATCCATTTCGGGTGATCAAGCGCCAGTTTGGTTATACCAAAGTGCGCTTCCGGGGCTTGGTGAAAAACACTGCTCAAATGGTGACGCTGTTCGCCTTGTCGAACCTGTGGATGGCGCGTCGACATTTACTCTGCGGCGTGGGAGAGGTGCGTCCGTAATGGGGGAAATGGCTGCTAGGAGGCACTCGCAGCAGCAAAAAACATGAAATAGTCGGCAGATTTGACCGATTTTGAACGGCTGTCGTTTTTTGAAAGCGCCGATGGCTCAGTCGCCGAAAAATAGGCGGCTACTTCAGACCATCCTTAG
>NZ_WIWK01000252.1:0-1202 GCF_009600165.1 Pseudomonas sp. FSL R10-0399 | reverse complement strand
GTTAGGGAAATTCTGAAAAAGACTTCCTGATTTGGCAGAATCCCCGAACACCAATCGCCGAGCTTTTCGATGATGAAGCAAATGACCTTCGCCGACGCCGAGTACGCGGGTAAGCGCAAGCAGACCCGTAAGGAACTGTTCCTGATCGAGATGGATCGGGTCGTACCCTGGAAGGGTTTGATCGCTCTAATCGAACCTCATTACCCGAAGGGCGAAGGCGGTCGTCCGGCGTATCCGTTGATGGCGATGCTGCGGGTTCATCTCATGCAGAACTGGTTCGGTTACAGCGATCCGGCGATGGAAGAGGCGCTGTACGAGACGACGATCTTGCGCCAGTTTTCAGGCCTGAACCTGGAGCGAATCCCGGATGAAACTACCATTCTCAACTTCCGTCGCCTGCTGGAAAAGCACGAGTTGGCCACTGGGATTCTCTGCGTGATCAATGGCTATCTGGGCGACCGTGGCCTGTCGCTGCGACAAGGCACCATCGTCGATGCCACGCTGATTCATGCGCCCAGTTCGACCAAGAACAAGGCCGGTAAACGCGACCCGGAAATGCACCAAACGAAGAAAGGCAACCAGTATTACTTCGGTGCCAAAGCGCACATTGGTGTCGACGATGACTCGGGGTTGGTGCACAGCGTAGTGGTCACGGCGGCCAACGTCGCGGACGTAACCCAAGTCGACAAACTGCTGCACGGTGATGAGAACGTCGTCTGCGCTGATGCGGGCTATACCGGTGTCGAGAAGCGCGAAGAGCATGCGGGACGCCAAGTCATCTGGCAGGTTGCGGCCCGCCGCAGCACCTACAAAAAACACGGAAAACGCAGCGTATTGTACAAAGCGATACGCAAGATCGAGAGAGCCAAGGCTCAGGTTCGCTCCAAGGTTGAGCATCCATTTCGGGTGATTAAGCGTCAGATTGGTTATACGAAAGTGCGCTTCCGAGGCTTGGTGAAAAACACTGCTCAGATGGTGACGTTATTCGCCTTGTCGAACCTGTGGATGGCACGTCGATATTTGCTCTGCGGCGCAGGAGAGGTGCGTCCGTAATGTGGGAAATGACGACTGCGAGGCGCTTGCAGCGGCAAAAACGGATAAAATAGACGGCAGATTTGCCCAATTTTGAACGGCTGCCGTGTTTTGAGAGCGCCGATGACTCAGTAGCCGGAAAACAGGGGGGTACTTCAGACCATCCTTAG
>NZ_WIWK01000251.1:0-1231 GCF_009600165.1 Pseudomonas sp. FSL R10-0399 | reverse complement strand
CGCTGGTGTCGGGCACAGAACTGGTGCTGTCGTCAGCGCCGTCGTTCGTGATCGGCCTGGGGTTGCTGCTGGTGTTCGCGTTTGGCTGGCACCTGTTGCCGCCGTCCGGCTCCAACAGCTGGCAAGCCTTGATCCTGCCCAGCGTGGCCCTGGCCTTGCCGGTGGCGGCAGTGCTCAGCCAGGTGCTGCGCCAGGAACTCGAAGACACCCTCGAACAACCCTTTATCGCCATGGCCCGCGCCCGTGGCCTGTCTGAAACCGGGGTGCGCCTCAAGCACGCCTTGCGCCATGCGCTGGTGCCGCTGGTGACCTTGTCCGGCTTTGTGTTTGCCAGCCTGCTGGGCGGGGCGGTGGTGATTGAACTGCTGTTCTCGCGCCAGGGCATCGGCCGCCTGATGCTCGACGCCGCCAACACCAAGGATGTGCCGCTGCTGCTGGGGATCACCCTGCTGGCGGCAGCGATTTATGTGGTCGTGAACTTTCTCGTCGACCTGATCAATCACCTGGTGGACCCGCGTGCGAAAGCCGTGTGACGCCATCTTTTCGCAAGGACTTGCCATGACCGACACCACTTCCTACCGCGCATTGAAGGCGCGTTTCCAACCGCTGTTCGACCAGATCGCGGCCGGAGCCATCGAGCGCGAGCAGCACCGCGAACTGGCCTATGACGCCGTCAACCAACTGCGCGAGGCGGGCTTCACGGCGCTGCGTGTGCCTCAGGCTTTGGGCGGCGCGGGCGTCAGCTTGCCGGTGTTGTTCCGGCTATTGATTGACTTGGCCGAGGCCGACTCCAACCTGCCGCAGATCGTGCGTGCGCATTTCGGTTTTGTTGAAGGGCGCTTGTCCAGCCGCGACGCCGCCTCGCAGGATTACTGGTTTGCCAAGGTGGTGGCCGGGCAGTTGTGGGGCGCGGCCATGGCCGAGCGCAGTGACAGCAGCACCAACTCGGTGTCGCTGGCGCCCAACGACCCGCACAACGAAGACGCAGGTTGGGTGCTCAACGGCGAAAAATATTACTGCACCGGCACCATCTACGCGGACTGGGTGGCGGCGGTGGCGATGCACGACAAAGACTTTTTCAGCGTGGTGGTGGCCGTCGATGCGCCGGGCGTGACCCGTGAAGACGACTGGGACGGTTTTGGCCAGCGCCTGAGCGGCAGCGGCACCACTCGCTTCGACCAGGTCGCGGTGGCGCCAGAGCACGTGCTGCGCCGGTTCAAACCCGGCGAGC
>NZ_WIWK01000250.1:0-1233 GCF_009600165.1 Pseudomonas sp. FSL R10-0399 | reverse complement strand
CTGTAGGAGCCAACTGTCTTTCGCTTTGCCCGACAAACGCACATATCAGGGTGGCAGGCGCTAAGTTTGCCTTCCGGATACAACTTCAAATTGGTTGGTCACGCCATGGTTCTCCATCACGTACCATGGCATTGAGCCTCACCAGCAGAACGCGCATGCAGGCCACCAGTGCTACTTTTGCTGGCTTGCCGCTCGCTCGCAGACGAGCGCACCGCGCTTTGAAATCTGGATTCACGCGAGTCATTACCAGGGCGCACATATAGGCCGCTCGACGTAGTTTCGCCCGGCCGCCGTATATATGGCGCTTCCCGATCTTCGTCCCGCTGTCGTTGTTGTAGGGCGCCACGCCCGCCAGGGCAGCTACTTGCGAACGGTTCAGGTCGCCCAGTTCTGGCAAATAGCAGAACAGACTGGCAATTGTGACGCTACCAACACCCTTGATCTCGCTCAGGCGTTTGAGAAGGTCTGCATCGACACGGCGACTCTGCTCAGCGATCTGCTTATCGCATGCCTTGATCAAGACGCGTAATGTCGATTCGAGCGTGGTGTAGTGCTCTAACACAACAGGCAGCGTGGCCTGCTTCATACGGCGACGGTTGTCATCGCGCTGCTGGACCAAGCTGTCACGCTGATTGACCAACTCGGTCAGTTCCTCGCGAGCAACGTCAGGCACAACGAAATGCTTGTCCTCCAAAGCAGAGGCAAACAGGGCCAGCATTCGTGCGTCGATAGGATCAGTCTTGGCCCGCTTGCCCATGGCTAGGGCGAATTGACGCGCCCGTACGGGATTGATCCGTTGCACTTTCAAACCGGCCTTGGCCAGCAGCCTGACCGACAGCCTTTCGTAACCGCCAGTGGCTTCGACCAACACACGTTCGACCGCATGGTCTTTGAGATACAGAGTGATAGCTTCGAGCCCGGCAGCGTCATTGGTCACGCAAAGCTCGGAGACCTCGGGATACAGCGCCACTTGTAAGGTGGCTTTGGATACATCGATTCCGGCGTAGGCAGACATGAGTAAAGCCTCTAGTCTTGGAGATGAGAGGTCGCTCTGGCCTGGCTCACGCTTGTTGTTCGAGGTCGGACTCAGTCAACTGTTCGAGCTTGAGCCAGAGCGAGAAGAGTGGACGGCAGCTCGGCTCCTACCCGTGCTCATGGCACCGCGAGCTAGCAGCTTGCCGTCCACCCCTCTCACCTAACACCTTAACTCCAACGAAGACACAAGCGAGCTTG
>NZ_WIWK01000024.1:0-60445 GCF_009600165.1 Pseudomonas sp. FSL R10-0399 | reverse complement strand
GTGTTGCGCCTGCGCTTGGGGGCGCAGCGCCCTCTGCGCTATCGGGCGGGGCAGCATGTGGTGCTGTGGACTGCCGGCGGCATCGCCCGGCCTTATTCGTTGGCCAGCCTGCCTGATGAAGACCGCTTTCTGGAGTTCCATGTCGATTGCGCGCACCCCGGCGAATTTGCCGATGCGGCCCGGCAGTTCAAGGTGGGCGATCCCGTGCGTTTGGGCGAGTTGCGTGGCGGGGCGTTGCGCTACGACCCGGACTGGCAAGAGCAGCCGCTGTGGCTAATGGCGGCGGGGACCGGGCTGGCGCCTCTGTTTGGCGTGCTGCGCGAGGCGCTGCGCCAAGACCATCAAGGGCCGATCCGGCTGGTGCACGTGGCCCGCGATGACAGCGAGTTTTATCTCAGGGTGCAGTTGCAAGCATTGGCGGCCGAACATGCCAACCTGACGCTTGAGTGGGTGCTGCGCAGCGAGTTGGCAGACTATCTGTTGCAGTTGCGTGTGGTTGCGCGGCAGACCCACGCGCTGGTCTGCGGCCATCCGGACACGGTTGAAGCGTTTGCCAAACGGCTGTTTTTGGCCGGGCTTTCGCGCAATCAGCTGTTGGCCGATGCATTTTTGACCCGCAGTTGATGTAGGCGCTGTCGAGGCACGAAGGCTGCGATCTTTTAAGGTCAAAAGATCGCGAGGCAAGCTCGCTCCTACACAGGAACGGTGCGGGTTGTTATAAAAAAGCCCCGCCAGATTGCTCGGGCGGGGCTTTGGGTGTGGGCCGGTTAGGGCTTACACCATTTTGTCGCCGACATGCAGGATCTTCATGCCGTTGGTGCCACCGATGGTGTGGTAGCTGTCGCCCTTGGTCAGGATGACCCAGTCACCTTTCTCTACGACGCCGCGCTTGAGCAGTTCGTCGATAGCGGCCTGGCTGACTTGTTCTGGCGGCAACGAAGCCGGGTCGAACGGTACGGTGTAGACGCCACGGAACATGGCCGCACGGGCCTGGGTTTCGCGGTGCGGGGAGAACGCGTAGATCGGCACCGAGGAACGGATGCGCGACATGATCAACGGCGTGTAACCGCTTTCAGTCAGGGCGATGATCGCTTTAACGCCAGGGAAGTGGTTGGCGGTGTACATGGCCGCCAGCGCGATGCTCTGGTCGCAGCTTTCGAAGGTCTTGCCGATGCGGTGGCTGGAGGTTTTGCTGGTCGGGTGCTTTTCAGCGCCGACGCAAATACGCGCCATGGCCTGCACGGCTTCCAGTGGGTAAGCACCGGCAGCACTTTCGGCCGACAACATCACGGCGTCGGTGTAGTCGAGAACTGCGTTGGCAACGTCGGACACTTCGGCACGCGTTGGCATCGGGTTCTGGATCATCGACTCCATCATCTGGGTCGCAACGATCACCGCCTTGTTGTGGCGACGTGCGTGCAGAATGATTTTTTTCTGGATGCCCACCAGCTCGGCGTCGCCGATTTCAACGCCCAGGTCGCCACGGGCAACCATGACCGCGTCACTGGCTTTGATCAGTGCGTCGAGGGTTTCGTCGTCGGCTACTGCTTCAGCGCGTTCGATTTTTGCTACCAGCCAAGCGGTACCGCCGGCTTCGTCACGCAGTTGACGGGCGTATTCCATGTCAGCGGCGTCACGCGGGAACGACACGGCGAGGTAGTCGACTTCCATTTCGGCAGCCAGCTTGATGTCAGCCTTGTCTTTTTCAGTCAGCGCAGGGGCGGTCAGGCCACCACCACGGCGGTTGATGCCTTTGTGGTCCGACAGCGGGCCGCCGATCAACACCACGCAGTGCAGAGCATCGGCAGTGGCGGTTTCAACGCGCATGACCACGCGACCGTCATCGAGCAGCAGTTCGTCACCGACGCCGCAATCCTTGACCAGATCCGGGTAATCGATGCCAACAACTTCTTGGGTACCTTCGGTCAGCGGGTGGCTGGTGGAGAAGGTGAAACGATCACCGATTTTCAGTTCGATGCGTTTGTTGGCGAATTTGGCGATACGGATTTTCGGGCCTTGCAGGTCACCCAGCAACGCGACGAAACGGCCGTGCTTGGCGGCGATGTCACGCACCAGCTTGGCGCGAGCCTTGTGCTCATCGGGAGTGCCGTGGGAAAAGTTCAGACGGGCGACGTCCAGGCCAGCGAGGATCAGCTGTTCAAGCATCTCCGGGGAATTGCTGGCAGGGCCAAGTGTGGCAACGATTTTAGTTCGACGAACGGACATGCAAAGACTCCTGAGTTCAAGCGCTGCCAAAGGCTACTATGGTCTTTGGCTGTAGTCATTGTTCCTCTGCACTACTTTCGACTTAAGTTGTGGTGCACAGGCTATGAAGAATTTGCCGGCGGGGTCGATACACTGTTGAGAACAGGAGATGCCCATGCGCTTTTTGCTAATTTTAGTGGTGGTCAGCAGTGTTGCTGGCTGTACCCGCTGGTCAATGAACCATCATTTGAACAATGCCTACCGGGCGTATGACCGTGGTAATTGTGAAGCGGTGATGCTGGAGCTGTCAGAGGTAGACCGTGACAGCCGCAGCCGTCCTTATATCTGGCCGCAAACGGCAATGTTGCGCGGGCTGTGTCTTGAGCGTACAAAGTTTTACCTGGATGCCGCCCAGACCTATCAATACATCATCAACGAGTTCCCGAAGAGCGAGTACGCCTATCGGGCCAAGGCTCGGATCGAAACGCTGCGTATCCTCAAGTTCATTCCTGGCCCCAGTCAGGCTCAAGCCCTGCCGGCGAAGATTTGAGGCGTGTTGAGTGTTGAGTGCGCGCCACGGGGCCATAACCCCTGCGTGGCGGGATCTTGGCGGTAATTGATGGCGCATAGCCATCACCCGGTTATTTATTGACTACGCTTTACCTGAATCGGTACGCAACACCGTAAGACTCAGTGCCTGGTCGGCAGCCCTTTGGCGTGCGGCCTTCCGGGCAGTTACCCCGGGCCTTTACAAGTGAATTCAATATGGTTACTGAGCGCCGCATCCAGCGTCACAAATTGACATCTTTTCTCAAAGTCTTCAATCGCTTCACGGACAAGCCCATGGGGTATTTGGGCAATGCCTCCGAGGGCGGTCTGGTGTTGATCAGCCACTTGCCTCTGCTGGTCGAGGCCGACTTTCAGCTACGCTTCAAGCTCCCCGGCAGTGATGGTCAGGTGCACTTGATCGACCTTGTCGCCCGATGCCTGTGGTGCCGTGAAGATGTTACGCCCAACGTCTATGACTCCGGTTTTATCCTCTATCAGCCGCCTGAGGAATACCTCGCGCTGATCGACGACCTGCACCACTATTTCAGCTTTTACCCCAGACAAGCCTCTGCCTGACGGGCTGGCGCAGACGAGACCAGCAGCTTGCCCTTAAGGCTTCGGGCTGGTCTTGCCTGGCGTTGAACGCCTAGACTGAGTGGGAATACTGCTCAGGAACACCCCGTGACTTCCATTTTCTGGTACGACTACGAAACCACCGGCATCAATCCGCGCAACGATCGTGCGGTGCAGGTTGCCGGGATCCGCACCGACTTTGCGCTCAACGAGATAGACCAGCCGCTCAATCTGTACTGCCAGCCCAGCGACGATATCCTGCCGCACCCCATGGCTTGCCTGGTTACCGGCATTACCCCGGGCGTTCTGGAAGACAAAGGCCTGGGCGAAGCCGAGTTCATGACCCGCACCCATGCGCAATTGGCGCAGCCGGGCACCTGCGGGGCGGGCTATAACACCTTGCGTTTCGATGACGAAGTCACGCGCTATAGTCTGTACCGCAACTTCTTCGATCCTTACGCGCGCGAATGGCAAGGCGGTAACAGTCGTTGGGATTTGATTGATGTTGTGCGTGCGGCGTATGCGCTACGCCCTGAAGGCATTGTGTGGCCCGAAGAAGACGGGCGGGTGACGCTCAAGCTTGAGCGTTTGACGGCCGCCAACGGCATTGACCATGGTCAGGCACACGATGCGCTGTCTGATGTGCGTGCAACCATTGCATTGGCGCGTCTGATCCGTGAAAAACAACCAAAACTGTATGACTGGTTATTTCAATTGCGAACTAAACAGCGGGTGCTGGATCAAGTTCGATTGTTGCAACCCATGGTGCATATCTCGGGGCGTTTTTCGGCGGCGCGGCATTATATCGGTGTGGTTTTACCCTTGGCCTGGCATCCCAAAAACCGTAATGCATTGATTGTCTATGACCTGCATTTTGATCCGCAGCCTTTAATGGACATGGAGGCTGAATCGCTTCGTGCGCTGCTTTATACGCGGCGCGAAGAATTAGCCGAAGGTCAATTACCCATTGGACTTAAGCTGATTCACGTTAATCGTTGTCCGGTCGTCGCCCCGTTAACTGTTGTGCGTGCGCAGGATCAGCAGCGTTTGCAGTTGGACATGGCGGATTATCAAGCACGTGCCCAGGTGCTGATAGAGGCCCAGGAAGTTTGGCAGCAAAAGTTAAATGTTATTTATGCCCGCGAAGACTTCACTCCCAGTGAGGACCCGGAGCAGCTACTGTATGACGGTTTTCTCGGTGACCGCGACCGCCGGTTGTGTGAGCAAGTACGCTTAAGTGATCCGGAACAGTTGGGTAAAGATACGTGGCCTTTTGATGACGAACGGTTGCCTGAATTATTATTCCGTTACCGCGCGCGAAACTTTCCAGCGACCTTGAGTGAGCAAGAACAGGAGCGTTGGCAGCAGTTTTGCCAACAGCGTTTGACCGACCCGGCCTTTGGTGCGCCGTTGACCCTGAGCCAGTTCAGCGAGGCCGTAGAAGGCCTGGCGCGTAGCGCAACGCCTGCGCAGTTGAAGCTCTTGGAGCAATGGCAGCGTTACGCCCAGAACCTGAGCCGGCGAGTAGGGCTGGTAACTGCGGGCACTGAAACGGACTAAATGACGGGCAATAAAAAAACGCCAGCAAGCTGGCGTTTTTTATGGGTGTTGCTGAACACGCGAGGTGTTCGCAATCACTTAGCCGAGCAAAGTTGCCCAGCCTTCAACCACGTCGCTGCCCCACTTGGCTTTCCACTCTTTCAGAGTTTTGTGGTTGCCACCTTTGGTTTCAATCACTTCGCCGTTGTGCGGGTTTTTGTATTGTTTAACCTTACGGGCACGTTTGGTGCCGGTGGTTTTAACAACACCACGTGGTGCTTTGCTTGCTTTGGCTTCTGGGTCCAGCAGCGCGATGATGTCACGCAGCGACTTTTGGTATTCGCCCATCAGCGTACGCAGTTTGCCTTCAAATTCCAGCTCGGTTTGAAGTTTGTCGTCTTCCGACAGGTTCTTCAGGCGAGCTTGCAGTTCTTTGATGGCTTCTTCTGTTGCGCGGTATTCGTTGATCAAGGACATGAGGCTTACCTTATGCTGAAGTGGTGACAGGGAGACAGTGGCGCAATAATAGTCAGACAGTTTCAGCAAGTAAATATCCAATGTCAGATTAATTTAAATTTTTATTCATTAACTTTTGTCAGTCTGCACTATGTAGCCGGTTAAATAGGTCGATACCCGGGCTTAATCAAAGTCATTAATAAATAGTATCAACGGATCGATAAATTCAATGCAGGCCACGGCGCTGTTGGCGTCGACGCTTTTGCACCGCGACCCCGTGGCACAGGCAATAAGGCTCAACGAATACTGTAGTTTTGCTGCGCACTCGCTAGAATGGCGGCCTTAGTAAAGTTTTGGAGTTTTCCCCTCATGCGCACTTTTCGGTTGGTGATCGCCTGCCCCGACGGCGTCGGCATTGTCGCCAAGGTCAGTAATTTCCTGGCCTCCCACAATGGCTGGATCACTGAAGCGAGCCACCACTCGGACGACCAAAGCGGTTGGTTCTTTATGCGTCACGAAATTCGTGCCGACTCTTTGCCGTTTGGCATTGAGGCGTTTCGCGAGGCATTTGCCCCGATCGCTGAAGAGTTTTCGATGCAGTGGCGTATTACCGATACAGCGCAGAAAAAACGCGTGGTATTGATGGCCAGCCGTGAATCTCACTGCCTGGCAGACTTGCTGCACCGCTGGCACAGCGATGAGCTGGACTGCGATATTTCGTGCGTTATCTCTAACCACAATGACTTGCGCAGCATGGTGGAGTGGCACGGTATTCCGTTTTACCACGTACCGGTTGACCCGAAAGACAAGCAGCCGGCGTTTGCCGAAGTCTCGAGTCTGGTCAAACACCACGAGGCTGAAGTTGTGGTATTGGCGCGTTACATGCAAATTCTGCCGCCTGACCTGTGCAGCGAATACGCCGGTCAAGTCATCAACATCCACCACAGCTTCTTGCCGTCTTTTGTGGGTGCCAAGCCTTATCACCAAGCGTCCATGCGCGGTGTGAAGCTGATCGGCGCAACATGCCATTACGTTACCGAAGAGCTGGACGCCGGTCCGATCATCGAGCAAGACGTGGTTCGCGTCAGCCACAGTGACAGCATTGAAGACATGGTGCGTTTCGGCCGTGACGTCGAGAAGATGGTGCTGGCCCGTGGCCTGCGTTATCACCTCGAAGACCGCGTCCTGGTGCACGGCAACAAAACTGTCGTGTTTTGATGCGAGAAGGTTTTTGTGGGAGCGGGCTTGCTCGCGATAGTGTCTGCCCGGTGCGTCTGACAAACCGAGTCGTTTGCATCGCGAGCAAGCCCGCTCCCACGGATTTTCTACAGATTGGACGCTGGAGGATTCGCCATGACTGATCCACTCGACAAGGCTACCTCCAGCGCGCCCGCCACGGTGGGTGAGGGCTGTTTGAGTCGTTACGACCCGGACGCCCTCAGCCCCGAGGATGGCACTGATTTTCCTGACGCCGCCAGGCTTTGGGAGCAACTACAGCAAGACGCTGAAGCAGACCCCAAGCCGTAAGGCTATCTGTAGGAGCGAGCTTGCCTCGCGATCTTTTAAACGATCAAAAAATCGCGAGACAAGCTCGCTCCTACAGAGTGCTTAGAGACGGAAACTGCCCACCAATTGCTTGAGACGAGCGGCCTGTTGTTCGAGGTCGGTGCAGGCGCGCAAGGTGGACTGCAGGTTTTCAATCCCTTCCTGATTCAGCGTATTGATCTCGGTAATGTCCATGTTGATCGACTCAACCACCGAGGTTTGCTCTTCGGTTGCGGTCGCCACGGACTGGTTCATGCCGTCAATCTCACCAATACGTTCGGTCACGCTGACCAGCCGCTCACCGGCCAGATTGGCGATTTCGACGCTGTCTTCGCTGTGGCGCTGGCTTTCGTCCATGGTGCTGACCGAAGCGCGGGCACTGACTTGCAACTCTTCGATCATTGCCTGCACTTGCTGCGCTGACTCTTGAGTGCGGTGTGCCAGGTTGCGCACCTCATCGGCTACCACGGCAAAGCCGCGCCCGGCTTCTCCGGCACGGGCCGCTTCAATGGCGGCGTTGAGGGCCAGCAGGTTGGTTTGCTGCGAGATGCTGGTGATCACTTCGAGGATCTGCCCAATGTTCACGGTCTTGCCGTTGAGCGACTCGATATGACCACTGGACGTGCCGAGCATTTGCGACAGTTGCTGCATGGAACTGATGCTGCGCTCAACCACTTGCTGGCCTTCGGTCGCCAGACCGCGGGCGTCGCTGGCCTGTTGTGAGGCCTGGGCGGCGTTGCGGGCGATCTCTTGGGCGGCGGCGCCCAGTTCGTTGATGGCGGCGGCAACACTGTTGGTGCGGCTGGCCTGCTCGTCGGAGTTGAGCATTGACGAGTTGGAGGCGCTGACCACGCGCAGGGCCACTTCGTTAACCTGCGCGGTGGCAGATGACACTTCGCGCATGGAGGTGTGAATGCGCTCTACAAAGTCGTTGAACGCACTGCCCAGGGTGCCGAACTCGTCGTTTGAGGTTACGTCGAGGCGGCGGGTCAAATCACCTTCACCTTCGGCAATGTTCTGCATGGCGCGGGTCATGACGTGCAGGGGCTGCAACAGCAAGCGGATCAACAGGCCGAGAAGGGCGATGATCGAAATTACGGCAATCACCGTGGCAATCACCGCCGATGTCCGGAATGTGTTCAGTGCGGCAAAGGCCTTTTCTTTGTCCACGGACAGACCGATCGACCAGTTGACGTTCCCCAGCCCTTTGACCGGGGTAAAGGTCACGATCCGGGTTTTGCCGTTGGCCTGGATTTCGCTGAACGCGCTGCTGATGGGCGGCGTGTCCTGCGGGTAAATATCCTTCAGGTACTGTGTGACCAGGGTTTTGTCCGGGTGAACCAGGACTTTGCCGTCGCCACTGATCAGAAAGGCATAGCCCAGGCCATTAAAGTTCAAAGCATTGATGGTGTCCGTGATGGTTTGCAGGCTCAGGTCAGCACCGGCCACGCCCAGTGTCTGCCCGGATTTTTTCACGGCGCTGCCAATCGAGATGATCATCTGCCCGGTGACCGCATCAATGTACGGTTCGGTCAGGCTGGCGCTGGCGCTGTTGACGGCGTCCTTGTACCAGGGGCGGGTGCGCGGATCGAAACCGTCGGGCATTTTGCTGTCAGGGCGAATGGTGAATGCGCCCTGGTTGTCACCAAAGTAATCGGCCATGAAGGTGCTGGTCAGCGCCTTCTGCTCCAGCAAGCTGGCGGCTTGGGCGGGCTCGGGGTTGATGGACAACGATTGTGCGAGGTTTTCGACCAGCAAAATGCGCCCGCCGAGCCATGTTTGAATGGTATTGGCGGTGACACTGCCCATCTCATGCAGGTAGTTGTCGAGGTTGTTGCGGATGGCATTGCGCTGCAAGTAATCGTTGTACAAGGCAAAGAGTGAGAACGCGGCTATGACAATCAGGGACGCAGCCAGCAGGATTTTATGACTGAAACGCAGG
The DNA here is from genome assembly GCF_009600165.1 of Pseudomonas sp. FSL R10-0399. Classification (NCBI taxonomy): domain Bacteria; kingdom Pseudomonadati; phylum Pseudomonadota; class Gammaproteobacteria; order Pseudomonadales; family Pseudomonadaceae; genus Pseudomonas; species Pseudomonas sp. FSL R10-0399. Next base: position 51,636 of record NZ_WIWK01000024.1, on the reverse strand, counting down.
TTTTTATTCATGGCTAGAAGGGTCCGCTAAGTTCTATAAATGTGAGGCCTACACGCTGTAAAACGCGCACTCTACAAATCACGGCTAGAACAGAAGCGATTTGAGTATTTATAAGTGGGCTTTCCTACGCTAAATCAGGAATTTTCTGGTCTAGCATTAAGAGGGTATCGACGCGGACCCGTGAAAGATTAATCAAAGGTGGCAAAATGCCTGACTCTTCTGCTCTTGTACTCGGCGCTGACCTTGCGGGTCAGCCCATTGCTCAGTCATTACGTTTGGCCAATCGCCATGGTTTAGTGGCGGGTGCCACGGGGACCGGTAAAACCGTCACCCTGCAACGTTTGGCTGAGCAATTCAGCGATGCGGGGGTTGCCGTGTTTGCCGCCGACATCAAGGGCGACCTGTGTGGGCTGGGCGCGGCGGGCAATCCCCAAGGCAAAATTGCGGAGCGCATTGCCAGCATGCCGTGGCTGAATTATCAGCCCAAGGCGTACCCGGTCACTCTGTGGGACATCCAGGGCAAAACGGGCCATCCGTTGCGCACAACCCTGAGCGAAATGGGGCCGTTGCTGCTGGGCAGTTTGCTTGAGCTGACCGACAGCCAGCAGTCTGCGTTGTACGCGGCGTTTAAAGTGGCCGATCGCGAAGGCTTGTTGCTGCTGGACCTCAAAGACCTCAAGGCGCTGCTCGGGCATTTGCGTGAGAACCCGGACGTGCTGGGCGAAGACGCAGCGTTGATGACGACAGGGTCCAGTCAGGCGTTATTGCGCCGTTTGGCCACGTTGGAGCAGCAGGGCGCCGAGTCGTTGTTTGGTGAGCCTGCGCTGCAACTCGAAGACCTCTTGCAGCCTGCTAGCGATGGCCGTGGGCGCATCCATTTGCTGGATGCCAGCCGCCTGGTGCACGAAGCGCCCAAAGTGTATGCGACCTTTCTGTTGTGGCTGTTGGCTGAGCTGTTTGAGCAATTGCCGGAGCGTGGCGACGCCGACAAGCCCTTGCTGGCGCTGTTTTTCGACGAGGCGCATTTGTTGTTTGCCGATACGCCCAAGGCACTGCAAGACCGTTTGGAACAAGTGGTTCGGTTGATTCGTTCCAAAGGTGTAGGCGTGTACTTTGTCACGCAATCACCGGCGGACTTGCCTGACACGGTGCTGGCGCAATTGGGTTTGCGCATTCAGCATGGATTGCGTGCGTTCACCGCTAAAGAGCAAAAGTCGCTGAGGGCGGTGGCCGACGGGTTTCGCCCGAACCCGGCATTTAGTGCCTTGGCGGTGTTGACCGAACTGGGGACCGGCGAGGCGTTGGTGGGCATGCTCGAAGAAAAGGGCACGCCAGCGATGGTTCAGCGCGTATTGATTGCGCCGCCGCAGTCGCGCATCGGGCCGCTTAGTGAGGCTGAGCGGGCGGCCTTGATTGCCAGTTCGCCCTTGCAGGGGCGTTATGACAAACCCATAGACCGCGAATCGGCTTACGAAGTGCTGCAGGCGCGCAAGGGCCAGGCGCCAGAAGGGCAAGCACCGGCGGCGCCCCATGAGCCGAGCTTGCTGGATCAGGCGGGTGAGTTTTTGGGGACGAGTACGGGCAAAGCCCTGCAATCGATGGCACGCCAGGCCGCGAGCCAGATGGGCCGTCAATTGGTGCGCGGGTTATTGGGGTCGTTGCTGGGTAATGGCAAGCGTAAATGAAGCGGCGGTCCTGCGGCCCGTATCGCAGCCTCGTTCCTCGTCAGCGACTACATATTGTGGGTTTATTTTGGTCGGGCGTGGCTGGCCAGGCGCTCAAGGGCTGCGCGCAGGGCCGGGTCGCTGATGCCTTCGGCGGTGGCCTGGATGGTTTGCCCGGCATCCACTGACAGGTCATGGGTGTGCCCGCCGACTTTGGCTTGCACGGTCGGCGGCTGCACTTTAAACAAAATCCGGGTCAGGCTGGCGAACTCGTCAAAGGCCTGCAATTGACGCTGCAGGCGTTTTTGCTGGTAGCGCAAACGCGTGGCCCAATGGCCATCGGTGACGATTAACAACAAGCTACCTTCACGCCAGGACGCCACGTGGCAATGTTCGCGGGCGGCAGGCTGGAGTTGGCTTTCAAGCAGGCGTTGCAGGTGCGCAAGGCGCTTGGCATGGCCGAAGATGGCTTTTAGGGGCTTGGCCTCGCGGAGCAGAACGGCGGGTGCACGTGCTGGGTGTGGGCGAAATGCCATGATCAAACACCTGAGAAAACTGAATGGCAATCCTAGCAGAAACCGCCATTTCCCTCGACACAGACCTGAAACGGTTAAGTTTATATGCAAAATCAATAGGTAACTTCTTCACTGCATGGGTTGAAGTTCCGCAAAAAGGCCTTATTTTAGTCAGGCCCCGTCACAACGCTGTACCAGTATCGTGGAATAACGCCACTTTCCTCACCGCCGTTTCCGGGTAGAATGCTCGCTCGCATGCGGCCATCAGGGCTGCTCGGGCGACTCTCGGGGCCGCCCTCCATCCCTATGTGTGGAAGATCCTGCCGATATGTTTGCGCCTTTGTTAAAGAAACTTTTTGGAAGCAAGAACGAGCGCGAAGTTAAACGCATGCTCAAGACGGTACAGGTCGTTAATGCCTTCGAAGAGCAAATGGTTGCTCTGAGTGATGAGCAATTGCGCGCCAAGACCGAAGAGTTCAAGGCCCGCATAGCTAAAGGTGAGACCCTCGATCAATTGTTGCCTGAAGCGTTCGCGGTCTGCCGTGAAGCCGGTAAGCGCATCATGGGCATGCGTCACTTTGACGTACAGCTGATCGGTGGCATGACCTTGCACGAAGGCAAGATCGCAGAAATGCGTACCGGTGAAGGTAAAACCCTGGTAGCAACCTTGGGTGTTTACCTCAATGCATTGTCCGGCAAGGGCGTGCACGTGGTCACCGTGAACGACTACCTGGCACGTCGAGATGCCAACTGGATGCGCCCGCTCTATGAGTTCCTGGGGCTTTCGGTCGGTGTGGTTACACCTTTCCAGCCACCACAGGAAAAGCGTGAAGCCTACGCCGCCGACATCACCTACGGGACCAACAACGAGTTTGGCTTCGATTACCTGCGCGACAACATGGCTTTCAGCATGGAAGAAAAATTCCAGCGCGAGCTAAATTTCGCTGTCATCGACGAAGTCGACTCCATCCTGATCGACGAAGCGCGTACGCCGCTGATCATCTCGGGTCAGGCCGAAGACAGCTCCAAGCTGTACACCGAAATCAACAAGCTGATCCCGCGTCTTGAACAGCACATCGAAGAAGTGGAAGGCGAGGTCACCAAGCCTGGTCACTACACCATCGATGAGAAGACCCGCCAGGTCGAGCTGAACGAATCCGGCCACCAGTTTGTAGAAGACATGCTGACCCAGATCGGTCTGCTGGCCGAAGGCGAAAGCCTGTACTCGGCGCACAACCTGGGCCTGTTGACCCACGTGTACGCTGCTCTGCGCGCTCACAAGCTGTTCCATCGCAACATCGAATACATCGTTGAAGACGGTCAGGTATTGCTGGTCGACGAACACACCGGCCGTACCATGCCGGGTCGTCGTCTGTCCGAAGGCCTGCACCAGGCGATTGAAGCGAAGGAAGGCCTGAACATTCAGGCAGAGAGCCAGACCCTGGCATCGACAACCTTCCAGAACTACTTCCGTCTGTACAACAAGCTGTCCGGCATGACCGGTACGGCAGACACCGAAGCGTTCGAATTCCACCAGATCTACGGTCTGTCGGTGATGGTTATCCCGCCGAACAAGCCGCTGGCGCGTAAAGACTACAACGACCTGGTGTTCCTGACCGCAGACGAGAAGTACGCCGCCATCGTGGCCGACATCAAGGACTGCATGGAGAAAGGCCGCCCGGTACTGGTCGGTACTGCCACCATCGAAACCTCTGAGCACATGTCCAACCTGCTGAAGCAGGAAGGCATCGAGCACAAGGTACTGAACGCCAAGTTCCACGAAAAAGAAGCTGAAATCATTGCACAGGCCGGTCGTCCGGGCGCACTGACCATCGCCACCAACATGGCCGGTCGTGGTACCGACATCCTGTTGGGCGGTAACTGGGAAGTCGAAGTGGCTTCGCTCGAGAACCCGACGCCAGAGCAAATTGCCCAGATCAAAGCCGATTGGCAAAAACGTCACCAGCAAGTGCTGGAGTCGGGTGGTCTGCATGTCATCGCTTCCGAGCGCCATGAATCGCGCCGTATCGACAACCAGTTGCGTGGTCGTGCCGGTCGTCAGGGTGATACCGGTTCCAGCCGCTTCTACCTGTCGCTGGAAGACAGCCTGATGCGTATCTTCGCTTCTGATCGAGTGAAGAACTTCATGAAGGCCCTGGGCATGCAGTCTGGCGAAGCGATTGAGCACCGCATGGTGACCAACGCAATCGAAAAGGCTCAGCGCAAGGTTGAAGGTCGCAACTTCGATATCCGTAAGCAATTGCTGGAGTTCGATGACGTTAACAACGAACAGCGTAAAGTGATTTATCACATGCGTAACACGTTGCTGGCGGCTGAAAACATCGGCGAAACCATTGCCGACTTCCGCAAGGACGTTCTCGACAGCACGGTCAGCGCGCACATCCCGCCGCAATCGTTGCCTGAACAGTGGGACATTGCCGGTCTTGAAGCCGCCATCGAAAGCGGCTTCGGGGTGAAACTGCCGATCCAGCAATGGCTCGACGAAGACGATCACCTGTACGAAGAAACCCTGCGCGAGAAGCTGCTGAACGAGCTGCTGGCGTCGTACAACGAGAAAGAAGAACAGGCCAGCGCGCAAGCCCTGCGCACGTTCGAGAAGCAAATTGTGCTGCGTGTTCTGGACGACCTGTGGAAAGACCACCTGTCGACCATGGACCACTTGCGCCACGGTATCCACTTGCGCGGCTATGCGCAGAAGAACCCGAAGCAAGAGTACAAGCGCGAGTCGTACAACCTGTTCTCCGAGCTGCTTGATTCGATCAAGCGTGATTCGATCCGTGTACTGTCCCATGTACAGGTTCGTCGCGAAGACCCGGTTGAAGAAGAAGCCCGTCTGCGTCAAGAAGCTGAAGAGCTGGCTTCGCGCATGCAGTTCCAGCACGCCGAAGCGCCAGGCCTTGATCAGCCTGATGCCATGGCCCAAGTGCTTGAAGGTGCAGACATCGCCGACATCGACACGTCGTCCGAGCCGGTCCGTAATGACCAGAAGCTTGGCCGCAACGAGCTGTGCTACTGCGGCTCGGGCAAGAAATACAAGCACTGTCACGGGCAAATCAACTAAAGCCCGCTTCATTTGCTGAAACACCTGCGCCGCGACCGGCTTTAGCCGTCGCGGCGTTTTACCATTGAATTCCCGCCCATTGGCGGAACTGTCATCTCTATGTAGGAGCGCGTCATGGCTGTTGGTCTTGGTCCTTTGCCTGTTTTGCACCCGGTGGCCGGTTTTGAGCTGGGTATTTCTAGCGCCGGTATCAAGCGTCCCGGGCGTAAGGATGTCGTGGTCATGCGCTGCGCTGAAGGCTCGAACGTCGCTGGCGTGTTCACCTTGAATGCTTTTTGTGCCGCGCCGGTGATTTTGGCCAAGCAACGTGTTCAGGGGCCAGTGCGCTACCTGCTGACCAACACTGGCAATGCCAACGCCGGTACCGGTGAGCCGGGCCTGATCGCGGCCACACGCACCTGCGCCAAGCTGGCTGAACTGACGGGTGTGGATGCCAGCGCTGTGCTGCCGTATTCCACCGGTGTGATCGGCGAGCCGCTACCGGTTGAGAAAATCGAAGGTGCTTTGCAAGCCGCGCTGGACGACCTGTCGGAGAACCATTGGGCCGAAGCGGCCACCGGCATCATGACCACAGACACCTTGCCTAAAGGGGCGAGCCGTCAGTTTGAGCATGAAGGCGTGACCATCACCGTCACCGGCATCAGCAAAGGTGCGGGCATGATTCGTCCGAACATGGCCACCATGCTGGGTTACATTGCGACCGACGCCAAAGTGTCCCGCGACGTCCTGCAAAACCTGTTGCTTGACGGTGCCAACAAGTCGTTCAACCGCATCACCATCGATGGCGACACCTCGACCAACGATTGCTGCATGCTGATTGCCACCGGCAAAGCCAACCTGCCAGAAATCACCGAAGCCAGCGGCCCGCTGTTCGCAGCCTTGAAGCAGGCGGTGTTTGAAGTGTGCATGGACGTGGCCCAGGCCATCGTGCGTGACGGCGAAGGCGCGACCAAGTTCGTCACCGTTGAAGTGAATGGCGGCGGCAACCACCAGGAATGCCTGGACGTCGGTTACACCGTGGCTCACTCGCCGTTGATCAAGACTGCGCTGTTTGCCTCTGACCCGAACTGGGGCCGTATTTTGGCGGCCGTTGGGCGTGCCGGTGTGCCGGACCTGGACGTGAGCAAAATCGACGTGTTCCTCGGCGAAGTGTGCATTGCCAGCGGCGGCGCACGTGCGGCCACTTACACCGAAGAGCAGGGCTCGGCGGTGATGGCTCGCGAAGAAATCACCATTCGCATCGAATTGGGTCGCGGCACCGCCAGCGAAACCATCTGGACCACAGACTTGTCCCACGAGTACGTGAAAATCAACGCTGAATACCGTACCTGATCACTGCTCTACGCGAGCATGCAGGCCATGCTCGCGTAGAACGTTGGTGCGGGTAGATACCAAGGTTTGGCGTTTAAAGCCTGGCAACAGGCCGGATTAGAGGAAGCACAAGGGTGAAACGAATTCATGTGGCTGCGGCCGTTATCCGTGGCGAGGGCGGCAAGGTACTGATTGCCCGTCGCGCTGATACTCAGCATCAAGGCGGGCTCTGGGAGTTCCCTGGTGGCAAGGTCGAGGCAGGGGAGTCGGTCGAGGCTGCGTTGAATCGTGAGCTGCAAGAAGAACTGGGGATTACGGTGAGCGCTGCGCGACCGTTGATCAAGGTTCAGCATGATTACCCGGACAAGCAGGTTCTGCTTGATGTTTGGGAAGTTTCGCAATTCACGGGCGAGCCTCATGGTGCAGAAGGTCAGCCATTGGCGTGGGCTTCGGCGCGAGACTTGGCCAGTTATGAGTTCCCGGCGGCGAATCAGCCGATAGTGGCGGCTGCGCGTTTGCCGGATCAATACCTGATCACCCCGGACGGGCTGGAAACGCCGGAGTTGTTGCGCGGTTTGCAGAAGGCCATTGCAGGCGGTATCAAGCTGGTTTCATTGCGTGCGCCCAATGGTTACGACCCCAAGTACCGCGATTTGGCGGTGGATGCGGCCGGGTTGTGTGCCGGCAAGGCGCAACTGATGCTTAAAGGTCCGCTGGAATGGTTGGGGGATTTTCCTTCGGCGGGTTGGCATTTAACCGCGGCGCAATTGCGCAAATACGCCGCCAAGGGCCGGCCGTTGGCAAAAGAGCGCTGGTTGGCAGCTTCGTGCCATAACGCAGAAGAACTGGCGTTGGCTGAGCAGATGGACGTGGATTTTGTGACCCTGTCGCCGGTATTGCCAACCCAGACCCACCCGGATACACAGCCTTTGGGCTGGGAGCAGGCGCAGGCGTTGATCGCCAACTTCAACAAGCCGGTGTTTTTGCTGGGCGGGTTGGGGCCGGACGATTGCCAGCAAGCATGGAACATCGGCGCACAGGGCGTTGCCGGTATACGCGCGTTCTGGCCGCAGGAATAGACCTCAGTGCGGCGTTGAAGCGACGGGGGGCGTGATCTCTGTAGTCGCTGCCGAGGTACGAAGGCTGCGATCGGGTGCGAAGCGGTCGTGAAATGATCGCAGCCTTCGTACCTCGTCAGCTCCTACCCGATGAGTGTTGAAGGTCAAAAGATCGCGAGGCAAGCTCGCTCCTACAGGTGAGTGTGATTTTTGTAGGCGCACGTGCCTCAGGCGGGCTTGGCTGCCGCCTGCCACAAGATCTCGGCTATCCCCTGGCGTTTGGCAATCAAACGCGCGGCCACGAACAGCAGGTCTGACAGCCTGTTGATGTAGGCCAGACCCACCCCCGCCAATGGTTCCAGAGCATTGAGTTGCTGGCAGCGGCGTTCGGCGCTGCGGGCCAGGCTGCGGCAGATGTGGGCTTGGGCGATCAGGGTGGAGCCGCCAGGCAGGATGAAGTTTTCCAGTGGGCCCAACTCTTCGTTCCAGCGGTCAATCGCCGCCTCTAAACGCTCGACTTCAGCGCTGTTGAGCACCTGATACACCGGCATGGCCAGTTCGCCACCCAGGTCGAACAGTCGATGCTGGCAAGGTTCAAGCACTTCAATCACCTCATTTAGCCCCGAACACTCGACGCTGTGGGCGCTGAGCCCGGCCAGCAGCAGGCCCAGTTGGCTGTTGAGCGTGTCGACTTCGCCGATGGCTTCTACCCGCGGGTGATCCTTGGGCACACGTCGGCCGTCGCCCAGGCCTGTTTCGCCTTTGTCGCCAGTGCGGGTGTAGATTTTTGACAAGCGAAAACCCATGTTTACAGCTCCACGGTGGTTGATTCGTGAGAAGGCAGCAGGTTGCCCGCCAGCGGCAGGCGTAGGGTAAAGCAGGTGCCCTGGCCTAATGTGGAGTGCACTTCCATCTGCCCTTTATGGTTGTTGGTGACAATAAAGTACGAAACGGACAGGCCAAGCCCGGTGCCTTGGCCGACCTCTTTGGTGGTGAAAAACGGTTCGAAGATGCGTTTGCGCACCTGTTCGGGCATGCCGACGCCGTTGTCTTCCACCTGGATTTCCGCCCAGGGCGGGTTGAGTTTTGTACGCAAAATGATGCGCCCGGGCTCGGTGTTGACGGGGCGCTGATGAATGGCCTGGGCTGCGTTTTTCAGCAGGTTGAGCAGCACTTGCTCCAGTTCGTTGGGGATGCCGGGCACGGGCCCCAGCTCGGGGTCGAACTGGCGAACAATGTCGTGGCCCCTGAAGTCGAAACCCAGGGCCAGGTCAAAGTCATTGCTGGCAATGTCTACCGCCTGATCAATCAACGCCGATAAATCGCACGGACTCATTTGCCGGTTGCTGCGGCGGCTGAAGCTGAGCATGTGGGTGACGATTTTTGCAGCACGGGCGCCAGCCTGCTGTATGCCGTCGAGCAACTGCGGCACTTCGCGGGCCTGCAAGTAGTGGCTGATTGCATCCAGGGTAATGCCGGTCTGTTCGGCAACTTCCAGGTTTTTCGGCAGGTCACTGGACAAGCGTCGGCGAATGTTTTGCACGTTGTGCAGAATCGCCCCCAGGGGGTTGTTGATTTCGTGGGCCATGCCGGCCGCAAGTCCGCCCACCGAGAGCATTTTCTCCGACTGCACCATCATGTCTTCCAGTGACAAGCGCTGGGTAATGTCGTCGATCCGGATTACCACGCCGCGCCCGCTGCTGCCGGTCAGCGGGTAAAAAGTCAGGGCATAGTGGCGGACTTCGTCGTTCTGGGTCCAGGTCACCCGTTCGATCTTGGCCACGCGATGGGTTTCGATGGTGTCTTTAAGCTGCGGCAAAAAGGGTTTGAGCGGTTCGAAGACAAGGTAGATCGGCTGGTTCATGGCCTCATCCAGTTTCGTACCGGACAGGGCGCTGGCTTCCTGGTTCCACTGGGTGACGTAGAGCTGGTCGTCCAGCGCAATCAGGGCGGAGGGCATCGAGTCGATGATGTTGTTGAGGTAGTTTTGGAACCCCGTCAATTTTTTCTCGATTTTGCTCCGAACCTGTACCTCAAGCTCCAGCTTGCGGTTGGTGTGGCGTGTTTCTTCGGCCAGGGTCTGGGCCTGGTCGTAAGCCGCTTGTGCCTCGTCGCGGGCGCGTTTTAGCTCGTGTTCGCGTGCTTCGATACGCGACAGCATGGTGTTGAATGCTTCCGCCAGGCTGCCGATTTCATCGTGATTGCCCGGTGCTGCGCGCAAGGCGTAGTTTTCTTCGCGGGTGACCTGGCGCGAGAGCTCTTCAAGGCGATGGATGGGGTGGGTGATCAGCCGCTTGATTTGCCGTGAAACTACCAGCCACAGCAAAATGCTGAAGATCAAAATCCCCAGGCTCGCGGTGAGTGTGCCGGTGTAAAACGCGGCGGGTAATTCGCTGCTGGCGATCAGCAACAAGTGCCCTGCGGGTTTGTCGCCGTGGTGCAAGCGCGTAATCAAATGGCTGCGCAGCTCGGTCAGGCTCCAGGCTTCAAGCTGGCGGTAGTGCTCGGGCAGTGGCAGGTGCTCGCCATGTTGCAGTTGTGCCAGCAAATGCCCTGAGCTGTCGTAAATGGCCGCCGCGCGCAGGGGCGCGTAGCTGCCTATTTCATCGAGCAGCGCATCAGCCTGTTGCGCAGAGTCCAGAGATTCAAGGATCAGATTGGGGTTGGACGCCAGCCGCCCCAGGGTTTGCAAGGCCTGCGGGGCGGTGCTTTCGTGTGAAATCCAGTACGCGGCGGTGATGAAGGTCAAGTTGGCCACCACCAGTACGGTCGCCAGCAGGACGAGGAGGGCGGCCAGCAACTTCTGGCCGACCGGAAGGTTTTCGAGGCGCTGGCGCAAGGGCATCACAATGACCGCATAAAGAAGAACGAAGTCGCAGGGTAGCGCGGGCCTCAGTTGCAGGGCAATCCGCGCTGCTTCAGGTGGTCGATAAGTCGCTGATGCAGGTCGTGTAATTGCGGTGCGGCGAACTGTCGCTGGTGTGCGGCTTCGCAGGCGTAACCCAGCAAGTAGCTGATTTCGGTGCGCCGGCCTTGGGCGACATCCTGGTGCATTGAAGAGTAGTTGTTAGCCGTGGCCTGAATCACTCGATGTACTTCGGCATTCAAATTGTCTGCCGCTTCGGCCTGGTCGCAGCGCTTAAGCAAGGCAGCCAACTCGTCACACAGGGTGTCGACCTCGGCGCGGTGCGCCTGCAAACCGCCATTTCGGCAGTTGTACAGTACCGTCAGCGGATTGATCGCACAGTTCAGCGCCAGCTTTCGCCACAAGCGGCTGAGAATCGTCGGGCTCCATTCGTGGGCGATGTGGCTGCGTTGGAGGTCTTCGAGCCAGTGCGGTGCTTCGCCCTGACGGGTATCGCCCAGCCAGGTGTGGCCCGCTCCGGCAAAGACCACGCGCCAGTCGCTCTCACGAAATGCGCCTTCTGTGCTGGAGGCAAAAATGCAGCGTACCTGGGGCACGCTGGCCGCCACCGCCTGTTGGCTGCCAAGGCCATTTTGCAACAGCACCACATCGGCACCGGGTTGAAGCCGGTGGTCAATCTGCGCGATGGCGAGTTCGGCGTCATACGCCTTGCAGGTGACCAGCAAACGCTCGATCGGCTCGTCAGCCTCAGGCAACTGAGCGGTGACGGGCAGCAGGTGGGTTTGCTCGCCTTCAACTAGAGTTAAGCCGTGGGCGGCTTCGTAGGCGTGCAGGCGCGCTGCGTTGCGCACGATCAATGTAACCGGCAACCCCGCTCTCGCCAGCCGGGCGGCCCACAGTGTGCCCATGCTGCCGGCGCCCAGAATGTGCCAGCGAGTAGGGGCAGATCTGCAGTTAAAAGGTGGCATGTGTGCTCGCAAGTGAATGACGTGGAAGAACCGCTATAATGCCCGCGCATTTTAACTGTCAGGTCAGGCGCGCTCCATCTGTGTTGTGCGCGCCCTTTAAAGAGTGGAGAAATTACATGCCGTCGTTCGACGTGGTATCCGAACTGGACAAACACGAAGTCACCAACGCAGTCGAGAACGCCGTCAAGGAGCTGGACCGTCGTTATGACCTCAAAGGCAAAGGCAGCTTTGAGTTCAAAGAAAAAGACCTTACGGTGAATCTGACCGCCGAGGCGGATTTTCAGCTCGAAGCCATGATTGAGATCCTCAAGCTGGCATTGGTCAAGCGCAAAATCGACGTGCAGTGCCTTGAAGTCAAGGATGCTTACGCATCGGGCAAGCTGATGAAGCAAGAGGCGGTGCTTAAGGAAGGCATTGATAAAGAGCTGGCGAAAAAGATCGTTGCTCACGTCAAAGACGCCAAGTTGAAGGTGCAGGCAGCCATTCAGGGTGAGCAGGTTCGTATCACCGGCAAGAAGCGTGATGACCTGCAAGAAGCCATTGCAGCCCTGCGTGCCAAGACGTTTGACATGCCGCTGCAGTTCAATAACTTCCGCGACTGATCACGGCCAGGGAACCTGTGGCGATCATCGACGTCCGATTTTCCTGGGCGCGGCTTAAACGATTGAGCGTGAGCGTTCAATCGTTTGGGTCTGTACGACATGTCTTCGAGTGAAGCTTAGGTGCGGCGACGGCCTGAAGCATCACTGAGCATGGACATATCGGGTACAGAGCCTGAACAACGTCACCGGATATCGGTATTAGGAGAGATAAATGGATCTGAACGCGGAAATTGATCACCTGGTCAAGACCTCGCAGGCCTGGCTTCCAATGATTATGGAATACGGTAGTCGTGTGTTGCTGGCGCTTATCACGCTGGGTGTTGGCTGGTGGTTGGTTAATCGGCTAACTGGCAAGTTGAGGCAGTTGCTGGCAGTGCGCAAGGCTGATCTGGCGCTGCAAGGCTTTATCAGTACCCTGGTTAATATCATTCTCAAGGTGTTGCTGGTGGTCAGCGTCGCCTCGATGATTGGCATCCAGACAACCTCATTTGTGGCTGCAATCGGTGCTGCTAGCTTGGCCGTTGGCCTGGCGTTGAAGGGCAGTCTTGCCAACTTTGCGGGTGGGGTGCTGATTTTGCTGTTCCGCCCGTTCAAAATCGGTGACTGGATCGAAGCGCAAAGCGTGAGCGGGACCGTCGACAGCATTCAAATTTTCCACACGGTGCTGCGCACCAGTGACAACAAAACCGTTATCGTGCCCAACGGCAACCTGTCCAACGGCGTCATCACCAATTACAGCCGGCAGCCGACGCGCAAGGTGGTGTTTGATGTGGGTGTCGATTACGAGGCAGATTTGCAGAAGGTGCGTGAGGTCTTGCTGGCCCTGGCTGACGACCCTCGGGTGCTGAAAGAGCCAGCGCCAGCCGTGGTTGTGACCGCCTTGGGCGACAGTGCAATCACCATGTCGCTGCGTGTGTGGGTTGATACGCCCAACTACTGGGATGTCTTGTTCATGTTTAACGAACATGCCCGCGACCGCTTAAAAGCGCAGGGTGTTGATATTCCGTTTCCGCAACGGGTCGTTCGCGTTGTGCAGGAAGTGTCTGCGGGCTAATTGTTAATTCGATAGTCAGCTATTTAATAGGCACAAAAACAATTAAAGGGACTTCGGTCCCTTTAATTGTTTCTGGGGTGTGTAAGACATATCTGAAGATGGACTCGGAAGTCAGCTTTGAGTGAGTGATAATTGCTTGCATTTATGCTTGTTAGTTAGCTTCCTATATATAAGCGTAATCCGCAGGCAATAAAAAACCCCGCACCTGAATAGATGCGGGGTTTTACTGAACAATGCGGGTAATGACTGCCCGAAGGCGGTTATTACAAGATGTTCAGTGGGTATTCAACGATGATACGAACATCGTTGTTGTCAGTGTTGCCGCTGTCTGCGTGGTAGTTACCGTTGTTGCGGTAAACAGCGCTACGCAGGCGGAAGGACAGGTCTTTGGCCGGGCCTTCTTGCATCACGTATTTGCTCTCGAAGTTGAACTCGTGTTCTTTACCTTCGCCCGTGTCGGTGTTGATGTTGTCGCCTTTAACGTAGCGAGCCATGAAGCTCAGGCCTGGCACGCCATAGGTGGCCATGTTCAGGTCGTAGCGAGCCTGCCATGAACGCTCGTCTCTGCCGTTAAAGTCGGAGTATTGCACGGAGTTGGCGAGGAAAATGGTGCCGCCGCCGTCTACGCCGTAGTAGTAACCGCTGTCACCGGTAGAGCGCTGGTGAGCCAGGGTGAACTTGTGAGCGCCGATGCTGTAGGCCGCTGCCAAGCTCCAGATTTTGTTGTCAACGTTGCCTGCCAGTTCCTGGCCTTGGCTCGAGGTTCTGTAGCCGTTGAAGTCGAAGTTCAGGGCTTGAGAATCGTCGATCGGGAAGGTGTAGTTCAGGTTGATGTACTGCTTCTTGAAGTAGTCATCAACGTCCGACGCTGCCAGGCCGCCGACGAAGTTGTCGGTGAACTGATAGGTCGCGCCGGCGATGTTGGCTGCTGGCAGGTGCAGGCTGTCATGGTACATGCCGGTCTGCGAGCTGATGGCGGTGAAGCGACCTGCGCTCAGTTCCAAGCCTTTGATTTCGTGGGAAGTAATCAAAGTACCGGTCGCCACTTCAGGCAGCAAACGGCTGTCATCGGTAGAGAAAACCGGGCTTGCAACGAACTGGTTGCCGTACTTCAGGACGGTGTCGGACAGGCGGAATTTGATAGCGCCGCCGGCCTTGGATTGAGTGTCTTCTGGCGAACCATCGCTCTTGGAAGCGAACAGGCCGTTGCCTTGACGACCGGCACCGCCGTCCAGGCGCAGGGTGCCCATGGCGAATGCATCAACACCGACACCGATGGTGCCTTGGGTGAAGCCCGAAGAGTAGTTGAGCAGTTCGCTCAGACCCCAATCTTCACGGTAACCGCTTTTGTAGCCGCCACCTGGCTTGGCAATGTTGCCAGCGCCGTTTTTGAAGTCACGGTTCATGTACAACATGCGAGTTTTGGAAGTCAGCGTGCTGTCTTCAATAAAACCTTTGGAATCGTCCTGGGACGAAGCCATTGCGAACTGTGTAGTTCCGGCTGAAACAGCCAGGGCGATCATGCTCCACTTCATCACGCGCATCGTGATTTGCTCCTTTGGTTTTAGGAAGAGTACTGCCGTCCCACCTGAATTATTATCTGGGCGGCTCTTTCTTTTTGTGTCGGCGCAAACTTATATCACGCCGACCCTATTGGCTATAGTTGCCTTCAAAAGCTTTCAGCTTCTTTACAGCTAAGTCACGAAATACACTCTACATGTCGCTCTTTGGCAGCTATGTGTCGTGCCTCGCATGTTGCTCAAGCTGTTTTTCTGAACGAGACAGCCAAATAGCCTGCTGACCCCTTATTAAAGCTCCCCTTTTTGACGGCTCAACTTTTTTGTTATTTATCGTCGGGTCGCAGCTCCCCTGCCGCGCCCCAGTCGACCTGTACCGTGTATATGCAACAAGCATGCTCAAGTCAGGTTTTGAGCATGAAAAAAAATTATCTGGCTTTTGGCGGGCTGACAGGCCCGGTTTAGCGAGGTTGAGGTGATCGCTGGCCTGCTTTGAAGGGCGCGTTGCATGCACCCGGAGGCGGCGTTGCAGCCCCAAAGATGTGCAAAATGTTACCGCTTCACCCCGGTGTGGGTAGCAGGTGACGTTTAGGTGCACTAAAACCACTCGGTCTGTGCCGTTTTGGTGCAGGAGTGTCTGGCGAATACTTGGAGCAGGTACGGCGCCCGTTGGCCATCGGCTTGCGTCCAGGGGCGAGCGCGGTGTGATGCTGAAGGCAATCAAGGGTATCCTGCACATCTGACGCTCGCAGGGCAGGCGGGTCTGGCCCGGCCTTGAGTCGAGCTTAAATTATTTGTTAAACAGGAGAGCACCCCGTGTTCATTTTGGATACACGCCTTCAAGAGGATACCTGGCTGATTGGGGATTTCCCTTTGTGCCGCTTGTTGCTTTCCAACGACTCCAATTACCCCTGGTTCATTTTGGTGCCGCGCCGCGAGGGTATCAGTGAGCTGTTTCAATTGGATGACGCTGATCAGCAATTGATGTGGGCTGAAACCACAGCGCTGGCTGGCGTGCTTAAAGAGCTTTTCACGGCTGACAAAATGAACGTGGCCACATTGGGTAACGTGGTCAGCCAGTTACACATGCATGTGATTGCCCGGTACGCGTCGGATGCGGCCTGGCCAGGTCCGGTATGGGGTAAGCATCCTGCCAAACCTTACAGTGAGGCTGATGTGCAAGTGATCCGGGACAAGCTTAAAGCGGGCCTGGGCGCTGGTTTCACGTTTGTGGAGGGTAAGCAGTGAGCCTTGAAGAGCGAGTGATGGATCTGGAGAGCCGCCTGGCGTTTCAGGACGACACCATTCAGGCATTGAACGATGTGCTGGTGTCGCAGCAAAACGCAGTTGATCGACTGCAACTGCAGATAGCGGCCTTGCTCAAGCGCCAGGAAGAAATGGGCGGGCAATTCGAGTCGTTTGAGGACGAGGCGCCGCCACCGCACTACTGAGTTTTCAGCAGGCATAAAAAAAACCGCGAAACAGCCAGGCTGCTCGCGGTTTTTTTCAGGCTGAAATCAGCGGCGCGGTAACGCTGCGATCACATCTTCAGCTTGCAGGCCTTTGTCACGGTTCATCACCGAGAACTCAACACGTTGTCCCTCCACCAATACACGGTGGCCTTCGCCACGGATGGCGCGGAAGTGGACAAAAATATCATCGCCGGAATCTCGGGAAATAAAGCCGAAACCTTTGGAGGTGTTGAACCACTTTACAGTGCCTGTATCGCGGTTGGTCATGTCGTAGGT
This sequence comes from Pseudomonas sp. FSL R10-0399, assembly GCF_009600165.1. NCBI lineage: Bacteria > Pseudomonadati > Pseudomonadota > Gammaproteobacteria > Pseudomonadales > Pseudomonadaceae > Pseudomonas > Pseudomonas sp. FSL R10-0399. Next base: position 35,251 of record NZ_WIWK01000024.1, on the reverse strand, counting down.
TTGTGCGGTGGACGAAGGTGACGACTTGTAGAAACTCACGATCAAGTGCAGGGCTACAGCAATCACGGCAGGTACCAGGCTGATCAGGATCGCTGGTTGGTCGCCGATCGGCAGCAGCAGGCCGAACAGGGTGAGGGTTTGCAGGACAACAGAGAGCACCAGCAAGGCGCTGACCAGGTTTTGCAGTTGATGGCGTGGGCCTTTATTCCAGTAAGGAATGACTGGCGCCAGTGCCAGGTTAAGCAGGCCAAGAAAAGCCAGGTAAAGAGCATCAGCGTGTTGGAGGTAAGGGACAGCGTCGGATTGCAGGCTGGGAATGAAGGACAGCAGCAAAGCAGCTGCGCCCGTTAGTAGGTGAACGATTTTCAACATTTCAATTAACTCACGTTTAGACGGATCGCAAGGAAGAGCTGATAGCGCGCGGTTCGCTTCTGAAAAAAATGGAGGCGCTGGACACGCACGTGGTATCAGCCTATGCACCGTCGCCAGAGACTTGGCGAAGGCGACACGCTGCCTATTTAACAGCAAAGCTTGGGCCTTCTCAAATTAAGCGTATTGAGATGTCGAGCGCAGTGTTTGCGCGAGAAGGCCCGGAAAATGCGTACTTATGGCGAAGGCCTTGCTCTAGAGCCCTGTAGTCCACTTCTTTGTGTCGTATTGGAACGTGTCCAAATTAAAATGGGAGGCAAATATCCGAGAGCCAACGACCGTTGGTCGATTTTTTTTGTTGAGCGATAAGTATTGAGTGTGGCTTATAACGTGTAGGTTATCTGTAATAAGGGTGTGCGCAGTTAATGGGTTGTTATTAAGGGGTGGGTTAAGTTCCTATAAAGGATTACGTATAGGTATCTGGTTGTAGTGTTTAAATATCGCTGAGTAGAAGTGGTAGTTGGTATGAGTCGTTGTTGTTCAGTCTTTTTTTTGTCGTGAAGGCAAGGTGTCTCTTAATGTGTGGGATGCAGGATTTCAATGGTTCTGGCTGTGTGCGTGCGGCTGGGTCCGGCAGTGCAGGGGCTTGATTTCAGTGCCGTGCAGGAAGGGAGGGGCGGATTCAGGATGGTTGCCGAGAGTGCTCCTACAGAGATGCGGGTTAAGTCTGCTGGATAAGAAGTTTTGCATAATGTTTTATGAGGGTGTGTTCATGTTGAATCGCTATTAATTATATCTTAGGCGTTGTGATGGAGACTTTTATATATGGGGCGTTTAATACGGCAAGCAGGTGGTGGTGGGCGCTTATTGCAGAGGGCTAGAATTGATCCGGTGATTCTGGACTTTGGTATGGGGTCGGCTCAGCCACTGTCGAAGTCTGTCAGGTTAAATGGTTTTGCGACCTGCTTGCGGCTAGAAGAGATTTATTGGGAGGTGCTGTCAGATATTTCCCAGTGTAACCATTGCTCAATTAATGCATTACTGTCGTATATCGATAGAGAGATTCATTTGCGTCACGGTGGTGTGAAGAATTTCAGCGGTCTGATTCGAGTGGTCTGTGTGATGCACCTGATGAAGGGCGGTCGCTCTGCCCGGGGCGTGCTGCCAGAACAGATGTGGGTAGGGTGATGTGCGGTGTTGGGCGTCATTAAGTGTTCAGTGGCTTGCAATCTTTCAATATTCAGGCTTTCTTTGAGGTGTTAAGGCTGCTCATGCGGCTGCATTGGCTCGATTTACCAGATATAATCTCGCGCTTTGCTGTGTGGCCCCTGACGGGTTGCCGCTAACGGATTGTCGAGACACGCCAATGCCCATGTACGATTACCAATGTGCTTCCTGTGGTCATCAGCTGGAAGCCATCCAAAAGATCAGTGACTCGCCACTGGTTGATTGTCCTGCCTGCCAGGCGCCTGAGCTGAAGAAACTGCTGTCCATGCCAGGCTTTCGCCTAAGCGGAACAGGCTGGTATGAAACAGACTTCAAGACGGGCGCGAAAAAGAATCTGGCAGGCGGCGACAAGTCCGACTGAGGTTGAGCGAAAGCCCTCTGAACACAAGCGGGATCTTGCAGTCACACCAGCACCGACGGTGCGCAAGACCTCCACCGAATTACGAATTACGAGAAGTGAAACCACTACCATGATGCGCAGCCATTATTGCGGCCAACTGAACGAAAGCCTGGAAGGCCAGGAAATTACCCTTTGCGGATGGGTTCATCGTCGCCGTGACCACGGTGGGGTGATTTTCCTCGATATCCGTGATCGTGATGGTCTGGCGCAGGTTGTGTTCGATCCGGATCGTGCTGAGACCTTCGCTGCTGCCGACCGCGTGCGCAGCGAGTACGTTGTCAAGGTGACCGGTAAGGTTCGCCTGCGTCCGGCCGGTGCTGTGAACGCCAACATGGCCTCGGGCATGATCGAAGTGCTGGGTTACGAGCTGGAAGTCCTGAACGAAGCTGAGACTCCGCCGTTCCCATTGAACGAATTCTCTGACGTTGGCGAAGAAACCCGCCTGCGTTATCGCTTTATCGACCTGCGTCGCCCAGAGATGCTCGACAAGCTGCGTCTGCGTTCGCGCATGACCACCAGCATTCGTCGCTACCTGGACGAAAACGGCTTCCTGGACGTTGAAACACCGATCCTGACCCGTGCCACCCCTGAAGGTGCGCGTGACTACCTGGTGCCAAGCCGTACCCACGCCGGTTCTTTCTTCGCCTTGCCGCAGTCGCCGCAACTGTTCAAACAGCTGCTGATGGTGGCCGGTTTCGACCGTTACTATCAGATCGCCAAGTGCTTCCGTGACGAAGACCTGCGTGCCGACCGTCAGCCTGAGTTCACTCAGATCGACATCGAGACCAGCTTCCTCGACGAAAAAGACATCATGGGCCTGACCGAAGGCATGATCCGCAACCTGTTCAAGGAAGTGCTGGATCTGGAGTTCGGTGAATTCCCGCACATGACCTTCGAAGAAGCCATGCGTCGTTACGGTTCCGATAAGCCAGACCTGCGTAACCCGCTGGAACTGGTTGACGTTGCCGACCAGCTTAAAGAAGTGGATTTCAAGGTGTTCAGCGGCCCGGCCAACGACCCTAAATGCCGTATTGCCGCCCTGCGTGTGCCGGGTGCTGCGAGCATGCCGCGCAAGCAGATCGACGACTACACCAAGTTCGTTGGCATCTACGGTGCCAAAGGCCTGGCGTACATCAAGGTCAACGAGCGGGCTAAAGGTGTTGAAGGTCTGCAATCGCCGATCGTTAAAAACATCCCTGAAGCTAACCTCAATGTGATCCTGGATCGCGTTGGCGCAGTCGATGGCGACATTGTGTTCTTCGGTGCCGACAAGGCCAAGATCGTCAGCGAAGCGCTGGGCGCACTGCGGATCAAGGTGGGTAACGACCTGAACCTGCTGACCTGCGAGTGGGCGCCAATGTGGGTTGTCGACTTCCCGATGTTCGAAGAGAACGACGACGGCAGCTTCAGCGCCTTGCACCACCCGTTCACCGCACCAAAATGCTCGCCAGAAGAACTGGAAGCCAACCCGGCTACCGCTCTGTCCCGCGCATACGACATGGTGTTGAACGGCACTGAGCTGGGTGGCGGTTCGATCCGTATCCATCGCAAAGAAATGCAGCAAGCGGTGTTCCGCCTGTTGGGCATTGATGAGGCAGAGCAAGAAGAGAAGTTCGGCTTCCTGCTCGACGCCCTGAAGTACGGCGCGCCGCCGCACGGTGGTTTGGCATTCGGCCTCGACCGTCTGGTGATGCTGATGACTGGTGCTCAGTCGATTCGTGAAGTGATTGCCTTCCCGAAAACCCAGAGCGCTGCCTGTGTTATGACTCAGGCGCCAGGTCTGGTAGATGCCAAAGCGTTGCGCGAGCTGCACATTCGTTTGCGCGAACAGCCTAAGGCGGAGTAAGTCTGACCTTCAAAGGCGCATCTTCGGATGCGCCTTTGTCATTGGGTCGAGCATTTTTATTGCGGGGCCATGGCATGTGCTGAGGCCGGCAAGGTTTCATCAAGGATTCGGAGTGGGTTATGGCAGGTCATTCTAAGTGGGCGAACATCAAGCACCGCAAAGAGCGTCAGGATGCCAAAAAAGGCAAGATTTTCACCAAGTGGATTCGTGAACTGACCGTTGCTGCCCGTCAGGGCGGTGGCGATCCTGCTACGAACCCGCGTCTGCGACTGGCGCTGGACAAGGCGCTGGGCGCGAACATGAGCCGCGACATCATTGATCGGGCGATCGCGCGGGGTGCTGGCGCGGCTGAAACCGACGATATGGTCGAGCTGAGCTACGAAGGTTACGGCCCGGGCGGCGTGGCGGTGATGGTCGAATGCATGACCGACAACCGTAATCGTACGGCGGCTGCGGTGCGTCATGCGTTCAGCAAGTGCGGTGGCAACCTGGGCACGGATGGCTCGGTGGCCTATCTGTTCGAGCGCAAGGGGCAGATTTCCTTTGCAGCGGGCGTTGATGAAGATGCCTTGATGGAAGCTGCGATGGAAGCCGATGCCGATGACGTGGTGACCAACAGCGATGGCTCCATCGATGTCTTCACCTCGTTTTCGGGCTTTTACGCGGTTCGCAACGCCCTTGAGGCGGCGGGTTTTGCCCCGGCTGATGCAGAAATCGTGATGTTGCCCACCACCAGTGCCGAGCTGGATCTGGAGGGCGCTGAAAAAGTGCTTAAGCTGATCGACATGCTCGAAGACTTGGATGACGTGCAAAACGTCTACTCCAACGCTGAAATCCCGGATGCGGTGCTGGAACAGCTCGCCTGACCTGAACCCGTCTAACAGAGGCCGGAGGTGCAACGCCGCGATGATCGCGGCGCTGTGCACCTCCGGCTTCTGCCTTTAAGCTGTCCGGGTATGTGCCGGTGGGCGTCACTTCATAAGCTGCAGGCGTTATGACTCTTATTCTTGGTATTGACCCGGGTTCGCGAATCACCGGCTATGGCGTAGTGCAAGACACTGGGCGTGGCTGTGTGTACGTGGCCTCGGGGTGTATTCGTACAGGCGGCGGCGAACTGCATGAGCGTTTGCAGATTGTCTATCGTGGGGTGCGTGAGGTTATTCAGACCTACGGCCCGGTCACCATGGGCATTGAAAAAGTCTTTATGGCCCGCAATGCCGACTCGGCCTTGAAGCTGGGTCAGGCCAGAGGGGCTGCAATTGTCGCGGGTGCCGAAGAAAGCCTGGAGATTGCCGAATATTCTGCAACACAAATCAAGCAGGCTGTAGCGGGGACGGGCGGAGCGAATAAAGAGCAGGTGATGATGATGGTCATGCACTTGCTCAAGCTCACCACCAAACCACAGGTCGATGCTTCTGATGCGCTGGCGATTGCTTTGTGCCATGCGCACACCCGTTCCAGCCTGTTGCCTCATGGTTTGGGGGCGGCGCGCCGCCGTGGCGGGCGTTTGCGTCTCTGAAAAGGGCCTTTTAGCCTGATTAAACTTGCTAACAGGGCTGCACCTGCAATGATGCGGCTCTGTTGTTCTACTTGTCAGCCATTGATCTGGCCAGAGAAAAGGATCTGAACGTGATTGGACGCTTGCGTGGCACTCTGGCTGAAAAACAGCCGCCGCACTTGATTCTCGATGTAAACGGCTTGGGCTATGAGGTCGAAGTGCCCATGACCACGCTGTATCGTTTGCCTTCAATTGGTGAGCCGCTGACCCTGCACACGCACTTGGTGGTTCGCGAAGATGCGCAGTTGCTCTATGGTTTTAGTGGTAAGCGTGAGCGTGACTTCTTTCGTGAGCTGATCCGCCTGAATGGCGTCGGTCCCAAGCTCGCGCTGGCCTTGATGTCCAGTTTGGAGGTTGATGAGCTGGTGCGTTGCGTGCAGGCTCAGGACACCTCGGCCTTGACCAAGGTGCCGGGAGTCGGCAAAAAAACAGCCGAACGGTTACTGGTTGAACTCAAGGATCGCTTTAAGGCCTGGGAGCAAGTGCCGAGCATGTTTGCGTTGGTGCCTAACCAGCCGGATGCACCGGTGCCGGTGGCCAGTGCCGAGAGCGATGCGGTCAGCGCCTTGATCTCGCTGGGGTATAAACCTCAGGAGGCGAGCAAGGCGGTGTCCGCCATCAAAGACAAAACGTTGAGCAGTGAAGACATGATTCGCCGTGCCCTTAAGGGAATGATTTAAGTGATTGAAGCTGATCGTTTGATAACCGCCTCGAGTGGGCGCGACCGGGAAGACGTGCAGGATCGTGCGATTCGCCCTTTGAGCCTGGGGGATTACATTGGTCAGCCAGCTGTGCGTGAGCAGATGGAGCTGTTTATTCAAGCGGCTCGCGGGCGCGCAGAATCGCTGGACCACACGCTGATCTTTGGCCCGCCCGGTTTGGGCAAAACCACGTTGGCCAACATCATTGCCCAGGAAATGGGCGTGTCGATCAAGAGCACCTCGGGCCCTGTGCTTGAACGGCCCGGTGATCTTGCGGCGTTGCTGACCAATCTTGAGCCCCACGACGTGCTGTTTATCGATGAAATTCATCGACTGTCGCCGATTGTGGAAGAGGTCTTGTACCCGGCCATGGAAGACTTTCAGCTCGACATCATGATCGGTGAAGGTCCGGCTGCGCGCTCGATCAAACTGGATTTGCCACCCTTTACCCTGGTGGGCGCGACGACCCGTGCCGGGATGCTGACCAACCCATTGCGCGATCGTTTCGGGATTGTTCAGCGGCTAGAGTTCTATAGTACGGATGACCTGGCAACGATCGTCAGCCGTTCGGCCAGCATTTTTGGTTTGCCGCTTGATCCGGAAGGCGCCTATGAAATCGCTCGTCGGGCGCGGGGGACGCCGCGTATTGCCAATCGTCTGCTGCGCCGGGTGCGTGATTTCGCCGAAGTGCGCGCCAAGGGGCACATCACCAAGGCGGTAGCAGACCTGGCGCTCAATCTGCTGGACGTAGATGAGCATGGTTTCGATCATCAGGACCGGCGTTTGCTGCTGACCATGATCGAGAAGTTCGATGGTGGGCCGGTGGGTATCGATAACCTTGCCGCCGCCATCAGCGAAGAGCGTCACACCATTGAGGATGTGCTGGAGCCGTACCTGATTCAGCAGGGCTACATCATGCGTACGCCTCGGGGTCGAGTGGTGACGCGACATGCTTATTTACACTTTGGTCTGAACATTCCGTCACGACTGGGCGAAACCCCCGCTGTGGATGGTTTTTTGAACGCTGTGGATGATTAATTAAGCGATCCGCAGCTGATTTTTTTGCGCTTTTTGCTGTCTCAAGGGCTGGCGCTAAAAAACTTGGGTATTAAAGTCTAAGAAGCGTAAAAAACAGTGGTTTGGCGGATTGGCAACCTGAGGAGTAAGCACTAGAGTATGCGCGCGCAAAACAGGCTTGAGCCGTTCGCACATCGCTGTCGCGTTTATTACGAAGACACCGATGCGGGTGGCGTCGTGTATTACGTAAATTATCTTAAGTTTATGGAGCGGGCTCGAACCGAAAGGCTGCGGGAGCTGGGCTTTGCCCAATCCGCGCTGGCAGGCGAGAACCTGTTATTTGTCGTGCATTCCAGCGAGGCGCGTTACCACGCACCGGCGCGACTGGACGACGAACTGTTGATCAGCGCACAAGTAACAGAACTCAACCGTGCGAGCCTGCGTTTCAAGCAGCAGGTCTGGCGGGCTGCGGATACAACCTTGCTCTGTGAAGGGCAGTTTTTGGTGGCCTGTGTGCGCGCCGATAGTTTTAAACCCCGGGCCATTCCCGAAGCTTTACGTACGGCCTTTGCCGACGTAAGCGGCGCGGGTAAACATTTAGAGCAGGAGATAAAGCGTGGAAGCTAACGTCGTCGACCATTCCTCCATGTGGAGTTTGGTCAGCAATGCCAGCATTGTGGTGCAGTTGGTAATGTTGACCTTGCTGGCTGCATCGGTTACCTCGTGGATTATGATTTTTCAGCGCAGCACCATGCTGCGTGCCGGTCGACGTGCCCTGGACAGCTTTGAGGAGCGTTTCTGGTCGGGCATCGATTTGTCAAAACTGTATCGTCAGGCGGGCAGCAACCCGGACCCTGATTCTGGCGTTGAACAAATCTTCCGCGCCGGTTTCAAAGAGTTCTCGCGTTTGCGTCAACAGCCGGGCGTTGACCCGGAAGCCGTCATGGAAGGCGTTGCGCGTGCCATGCGTGTAGCGATTTCGCGCGAAGAAGAAAAACTGGAGCAAAGCCTGCCATTTCTGGCAACCGTTGGTTCGGTCAGCCCGTACATCGGTCTGTTCGGTACCGTGTGGGGCATCATGAACTCCTTCCGTGGTCTGGCGACTGCCCAGCAAGCGACCCTGGCGACCGTTGCACCGGGTATTGCTGAAGCATTGGTTGCAACCGCGATTGGTCTGTTTGCTGCCATCCCGGCTGTTATTGCTTACAACCGCTTTGCTGCACGTAGCGAAACGCTGATCAGCCGCTACTACACCTTCGCCGATGAATTCCAGGCGATCCTGCACCGTAAAGTGCACACCAGCGAAGAATAAGCAGGTAATTCCCAATGGCTTTAATCGCTCGAGCTCGCAAGAAGCGCAAGCCGGTTGCCGAAATGAACGTAGTGCCATACATCGACGTGATGCTGGTGCTGCTGGTGATTTTCATGGTGACCGCACCGATGCTCAACCAGGGTGTGAAAGTTGATTTGCCTAAGGTCTCCAGCGAGGCCTTGCCGCAAGACAACAACACTCAGGTTCTGACAATTTCGATCAAGGCTGACAAGACCTATTACTGGAACCTTGGCAGTGAAGTTGACACCGATAAACAAATGGACAAGGCGATGACCTTGCCTCAGATGACTGACGCGGTGACCAAGATCATTCGCGCGGGCAACGAGGGCGGCAAGCAGACCCAAGTCTTTATTCGCGGTGACAAAACCGTGGATTACGGCGCTGTAATGGGTGCCATGGGTGGCCTGCAAAAAGCTGGGGTCGGTAACGTTGGCTTGATTACCGAGGCTCCCTGATGCGCGACCAGCGGGAGCCGTCCGCCTCTGAAAATTATTTTTGGCCTACCGTCTGGGCTGTAGGGCTGCACGTCCTGATTTTCGGCATGCTGTTCGCCAGCTTTGCCATGACGCCAGAATTGCCGCCCGCAAAACCCATTGTTCAAGCTACTTTGTATCAACTGAAGTCAAAAAGTCAGGCGACGACTCAAACCAATCAGAAGATTGCGGGTGAGGCAAAAAAATCGGCTGCGCGTCAGACTGAAGTCGAACAGATGGAGCAGAAGAAGGTTGAACAGGAAGCTGTAAAAGCCGCGGAACAAAAGAAACAAGAGGTTGCCGAGAAGGCAGCTGAAGCGAAGAAAGCAGACGAAGCCAAAAAAGCGGACGAAGCGAAGAAGGCGGACGAGGCTAAAAAAGCCGACGAAGCCAAGAAGGCCGATGACGCGAAGAAAGCCGACGATGCCAAAAAGGCAGCGGACGCTAAAAAGGCTGAAGAGAAAAAGCTGGCTGATATCGCTAAAAAGAAAGCAGACGACGAGGCTAAAAAAGCCGCTGAAGAAGAGGCCAAGAAACAGGCCGCTGAAGACGCGAAGAAGAAAGCCGCTGAGGATGCCAAGAAAAAAGCGGCTGAGGACGCCAAGAAAAAGGCTGCCGCAGACGACGCGAAGAAGAAAGCTGCTGAAGATGCCAAGAAGAAAGCCACTGCTGAAGCGGCCAAGAAAAAGGCTGTAGAAGCAGCGCGTAAATCTGCCGAAGAGAAAAAGGCCCAGGCCTTGGCGGATTTGCTTTCTGATACGCCGCAACGCCAGCAGGCGTTGGCAGACGAGCAGGGTGATGAGGTCGCCGGTAACTTTGATGACCTGATTCGCTCTCGTGCTGCAGAAGGTTGGGCGCGTCCACCTTCGGCCCGTAAGAACATGAAGGTTGTGCTGCAAATTGGCATGTTGCCAGATGGCACGGTAACGTCGGTGACGGTTGCCAAGTCCAGTGGTGATGGTCCGTTTGACAGTTCGGCTGTGGCAGCGGTCAAAAACATTGGCCGTTTAACGGAAATGCAAGGCTTGAAGCCTAGCGATTTTAATCCTTACCGATCATTCAAGATGACATTCACACCTGAGGATCTAGCCTTGTGATTAAATTTTTTCGAGGACTGCTCGTCATCGTCTGCTGCATGGCAGGGATGGCTGTAGCTGAAGAAAAGAACATCCTGGTTACCAGCGGTAGCGACCGGGCAACACCTATTGCAGTCGTGCCGTTCGGCTGGCAGGGCGGTACCGTCCTGCCTGACGACATCGCTGAAATTGTGGGTAACGACCTGCGTAACTCGGGTTACTACTCACCGATTCCAAAGCAGAACATGATCAGCCAGCCGACCCAGGCCAGCGAAGTCATCTTCCGTGACTGGAAGGCGCTGGGCGCACAGTACGTGATGGTAGGTAATATCGTGCCAGCGGGCGGTCGCCTGCAGGTGCAATATGCCTTGTTCAACGTGTCGACCGAGCAACCGGTGTTGACCGGCAGCGTGTCGGGCACCACTGAGCAACTGCGCGACATGGCGCACTACATTTCTGACCAGTCGTTTGAAAAACTGACCGGCATCAGAGGTGCATTTTCGACCCGTCTGCTCTACGTGACGGCCGAGCGCGCCAGTGTCAACAACACCCGCTACACCCTGCAGCGCTCCGACTACGATGGCGCGCGTGCGGTGACCCTGCTGCAATCGCGCGAGCCGATCCTGTCGCCACGCTTTGCACCGGATGGCAAGCGCATCGCTTATGTATCGTTCGAGCAGAAGCGTCCGCGCATCTTCGTTCAGAACATCGATACCGGCCATCGTGAGCAAGTCACCAACTTTGAAGGCCTGAACGGTGCGCCAGCCTGGTCGCCGGATGGTTCGAAGCTGGCGTTTGTACTGTCTAAAGACGGCAACCCGGACATCTACGTGATGAACATGGCCTCGCGCCAGATCACCCGCGTGACCAACGGTCCTGGTATCAACACCGAGCCGTTCTGGGGCAAGGATGGTTCGACCATCTACTTCACGTCTGACCGTGGTGGTAAGCCACAAGTCTACAAAACCACGATCGGTAGTGGTGCAGCGCAGCGCGTGACCTTTATCGGTAACTACAACGCCAACCCTAAGCTGTCGGCGGATGAAAAGACCTTGGTCATGATTCATCGTCAGGACGGATTTACTAATTTCCGTGTTGCGGCTCAAGATTTGGAAAGAGGAAGTGTAAAAATCCTCACAGATACTAACCTTGATGAGTCAGCTACTGTTGCGCCCAACGGCACCATGGTAATCTACGCCACCCGCCAGCAGGGCCGGGGAGTCTTGATGCTCGTGTCCATCAATGGACGCGTAAGGCTCCCTCTTCCTACCGCTCAAGGCGAAGTCAGAGAACCTTCCTGGTCCCCTTACCTGAACTGACGTGGTGATAGATTCAAGTTGCACATAACACTTGGGGTTCATTAGGAGTTTTACGATGGAAATGCTGAAGTTTGGTAAATTCGCTGCGCTGGCACTGGCCATGGCTGTAGCTGTAGGTTGCTCGTCCAAAGGCGGCGACAATGCCGGTGAAGGCGCTGCTGTTGATCCAAACGCTGGTTACGGCGCAAACACAGGCGCTGTTGATGGCTCCCTGAGCGAAGAAGCTGCTCTGCGTGCCATTACTGTTTTCTACTTCGAATATGATTCTTCGGACCTGAAACCAGAAGCAATGCGCGCTCTGGACGTTCACGCTAAAGACCTGAAAGCTAGCGGCGCTCGCGTCGTTCTGGAAGGTAACACTGACGCCCGTGGTACTCGTGAGTACAACATGGCACTGGGCGAGCGTCGTGCGAAAGCCGTTCAACGCTACCTGGTACTGCAAGGTGTTTCTCCAGCACAACTGGAGCTGGTGTCCTACGGTAAAGAGCGTCCAGTTGCTACTGGCAACGACGAACAGTCGTGGGCTCAGAACCGTCGCGTCGAACTGCGTAAGTAATTCGTCATGCGAACGTGCCGCCGTGCTGTAACTATTCTGACTCTCAGCCTCATGCCGCTAGCGGCATGGGCTGCGGTTCCTGTGGTCGATGACAACTCTGGCAATAGCGGGGGGAGTTATCCATCACCGGGTTATGGTGCGAGCGGCGCCTATGCCGGGGGAGGGGTTTCGACCCCTGTCTCGGCACAGGGCGAGCTGTTCAACCAACTGCAACAAATGCAGGATCAGATCTCACGCCAACAGGGTGTGATCGAAGTTTTGCAAAATGATATTTCACGCATGAAGCAAGAAAGCCTGGAGCGATACCAGGAACTTGATCGGCGTATTGGTACGGGCGCTCCTGCAGCTGCCGCACCTGATAATTCTGCTGCCGGTGGTGCTGCTGCCGCCGGTAATACTGCAGCGCCTGCACCTCAGGCTGCTGCCAGCTCGGAACCGGGTGATCCAGCGAAAGAAAAGCTCTACTACGATGCTGCTTTCGACTTGATCAAAGCCAAGGATTTCGACAAAGCCAGTCAGGCCTTTGCGGCCTTTCTGCGCAAATACCCAAACAGCCAATACGCGGGCAATGCTCAGTACTGGTTGGGTGAAGTGAGCTTGGCCAAAGGCGACCTGCAAGGTGCTGGTCAGGCCTTCGCCAAAGTGAGCCAGCTATATCCCAAGCACGCCAAAGTGCCGGATTCGCTCTACAAGCTGGCTGACGTAGAGCGCCGTCTGGGCCATACCGACAAAGTAAAAGGCATCTTGCAACAGGTTGTTGCACAGTATCCTGGCACGTCGGCGGCACAGTTGGCCCAGCGCGATTTGCAGCGCATGTAAGCCATACGAAGCTTTCATCGAGAAACCCGCGCTTGTCGCGGGTTTTTTCGTTAGAATCCACGCCCTTTTATGAAATACGCTCTTCTGAGTCCTGCGAGTGCAGATTCTTTAGAGTGCCTGACGGAGGCGGACAGCCTGTTTAGCTGTTACGCCCGTGGCGGATATGCAAGACACATTGAGAATTACCGAAGTTTTTTACTCTTTGCAGGGTGAAACGCGAACGGCTGGCCTGCCCACCGTTTTTGTACGTCTAACGGGCTGCCCATTGCGCTGCCAGTATTGCGACAGTGCCTACGCCTTCAGTGGCGGCACCGTGCGCTCCCTCGACAGCATTCTTGAGCAAGTGGCCGATTTTCGTCCGCGCTACGTGTGTGTGACGGGTGGCGAGCCCTTGGCGCAGCCTAATGCCATTCCATTGCTTAAGCAGCTTTGCGACGCGGGTTACGACGTCTCGATCGAGACCAGTGGTGCGCTGGATATTTCGGCTGTCGACCCACGCGTCAGTCGTGTGCTCGACCTGAAAACCCCTGGCTCCAAAGAGTCCCATCGCAACCTCTACGAAAACATTGCGTTGTTGACGCCGCACGATCAGGTCAAGTTCGTGATCTGCTCGCGCGAGGACTACGACTGGGCAGTGTCCAAGCTGATTGAATACGGTTTGGAGCGACGCGCCGGTGAAGTGCTGTTTTCGCCGAGCCATCACGATCTGGCGGCCCGTGACCTGGCCGACTGGATTGTCGCGGACAACTTGCCTGTACGTTTGCAAATGCAACTGCACAAATATCTTTGGAATGACGAGCCGGGGCGCTGAAATGACTGAACACACTGCTGTCACTGAAAAAAGAGCGGTAATTTTGCTGTCCGGCGGCCTCGACTCGGCCACCGTCGTGGCCATGGCTCGCGCTGAAGGTTATCGCTGCTACACCATGAGCTTTGATTACGGCCAGCGCCATCGCGCCGAGCTCGACGCCGCAGCTCGTGTTGCTCGCGACCTGGGCGCGGTTGAGCACAAAGTCATTGGCTTGAACCTGGACGGTATTGGCGGCTCAGCCCTGACCGACAGCTCTATTGATGTACCCGAAGCACCCAGCGAAGGCATCCCGGTAACCTACGTGCCGGCTCGTAACACCGTATTCCTGTCATTGGCCTTGGGTTGGGCAGAAGTGCTGCAAGCGCGGGATATCTTCATTGGTGTTAATGCCGTGGACTATTCCGGCTACCCGGACTGCCGTCCGGAGTTCGTAGAAGCCTTCGAAGCCATGGCCAACTTGGCGACCAAAGCCGGTGTTGAGGGGCAGGGCTTTCGCATCAAAGCGCCCCTGCAAAACATGAGCAAGGCGCAGATCGTCCAGGCGGGAATCAAACTCGGCGTGGATTACTCACTCACCGTATCCTGCTACCAGGCCGACGCCCAAGGCCAAGCCTGCGGCAAATGCGACAGCTGCCGCCTGCGTGCAGAAGGCTTTCAAGCGGCCGGCGTTTCGGACCCAACACGTTACTTTTGATTTATTTCACATTTATTTTTAACAAGGTGTTGAATTCTCGTTAAAAATCAGTATTATACGCACCACAACGAAGCGGGTCGTTAGCTCAGTTGGTAGAGCAGTTGGCTTTTAACCAATTGGTCGTAGGTTCGAATCCCACACGACCCACCATATGCAACATCAAAACAGCCGGTACGCACCTCAGGGTCTACCGGCTTTTTTGTGCCTGAAATTCAGTGAGACGTGTCCTCTTCGAGTGTGCATTTTGCTGAGATATCGGCGTGGACATGCAGCCGTCTATGGCGAAAAGTAGTTTCGCGCCGGGGTGATGTCAATCTGCAGCAGCCCACTGACGGTGCCATTTGATCAAAATACGAAGTGTCTGTCGGACGACGTTCCTTGCTAGGTAGGAATGTTCGTATATCAATAGTTGCTGCGGTTCGTTGAGCATATTTTGAGCCGAGCCCCTACTGGCCATGACATTGCCTCAACCCCAATCATATTTTTTTATACAGCCAGGCGTGATCATGAGGGTGAAGAGGGTTGAGGCCCCGTTCAACTGGTTTTCGAGGGTGTTGGTCATGCTCATGTTTCCGCAGACCAGATTGTTGCTCCAGCCGCCACCCACCTGAATGCTCCGCATGTTGCCAGCACTGCCCATAGCGACCGCGCTGCCGCCTCCGATGCTGTAAAGCACCTCAACCCTGATCACGCTGCCAAAGGACGAAGCATTGATAGGATCAGCGCTCCAGGCTGTTGGTCTGGATGCTCATTAAAAGTCCGTACTCCCCAGGAAGGTTTGGCTACGCCGCTGACAGCAGGCGTATGGACGCCAGAGCGCCCAGGCGTAACCACCGTCCTCGGCCTGAACCTGTGGTGTTGAATGCGGGAATACGGCACACGATTGGCTGAGCGTCGACGTCAACTCCTGCCACTTGCCGGTAGTGGTATCGACCTCTATAAGCTCACCTGCAGGCCAATAGCCGTCGCGCGCAGAAGCTTGCATGGGCAAATAGACATGGACTTGCCCGGGCTTCTGGATAAACCGCCTCAGGGATACCGTACCGCCAGGCAATAGGATCAAGCGTGCTCAAGAAATACGGCATCCACGGCGCCGTCGCGCCTTGGCAGGCATACCCCGACGCACTGGCGAACTCACTGAATACAGCACCGCCCGGGTGCCCGATTACATCCGCCTCTTTGAATTTGAGTGCTGCGTTCTCAGCAACATGATTGGTCGTAGCGTCATTGCCCGCCTGAGACAACGGAGTCGGCGACCCCAAAGGCGACATCTCAACCCACGGGTTAGCCCCGGTATTGGAATACGCCGACACCACCGCATCCGGCACGTAATGCCGCACCTTGCTCGGCGTCTTCACCTTGCAGCCCAGCGCCGTGCATAGCAGCCAGTAGCAAATGCCAACCACCTTGTACTCAAGGCACTGAGGCGACAGCGACGAGGTAATGATCGTTGCTGAAGTGATCGATGCCGAGGCGCTGAAGGGCAGGCTACAGATCAGAGCCAGCGATAGCGGGCGGAGCGGGCGGCTGTTCATTGTGGCTGGCCTTTGGCGTTGTTGATGAGGACCAAAGCTTTGGCTACATCCGGCTCGCCGTAGACGACGTAGCGCCGGTCAACAACGACTGCAGGGATCTTGGTGATACCTAGGCTCCAGGCATCGGTTAGATCTTGCTGGGCTTTGGCGAGATCGGTTTGTAAGTGTTTGCCGGAGGGTGTGTTGAGGCGGCTTTGGATGATCGCGGCGGCTTGGTGTGGGTTTGTGGGTAGTGCGCGAGACAGCTCGGCTTCAAGGTGTTGTTGCTGGTCTAAAAGAATGATTCGGGCTGGGCCGGGAGAGGTTATGGAGTGTGCTTGGTCGGTGATGACCCAGGGTTGGGCTTGGGTGAATGTGGTTATGGATAGAAAGGCGAGCGACAGCACCATATTAAGCGGTATGCGGGAGAGGGCTTGGCGGGTGGGCATGGTGCTGTATCTGAGATGGGCTCAGATGCATGGGACAAGAAATAGTGAGTGGATGCAGTAGGAAAACAGTTTTTGGTTGGGGAAAGTTTTTTTGGTCATAACACTTTTCCAAAGTGGTCTGCGTAAGATCATGGCTAAATTCTGTGGTTATGATGCAGACATTTCGCTATGCTCGGATCAGATTTAAGACTATAGGGTTGGAATAAGATGAGAAAGCCCAGAATTTTTTTAGCTTCTTCTGTGGAAGGGTTGGACGTAGCGAACGCTATTAATGAGTGTCTTGACTACGACGCAGAAGTTGTACATTGGAAGAATAGTTTCAAGCTGTCTTCCCAGACAGTTGAAGATTTACAGCAAAAGGCCAAAACTGTTGATTTTGCCATATTTGTATTTACGCCAGACGATATCTCAACTATACGAGAAAAAAGCCATCCAGTGGCTAGGGATAATGTTTTATTTGAGCTTGGGCTTTTTATCGGAAGTTTGACGAAAGAGCGTTGTTTTATAATCAAGCCTCGTGATGTTGATCTTCATTTTCCTACAGATTTGTTAGGCTTGACTCCCGCCGATTTTAATGGAAATAGATCAGACAATGATCTTACTATGGCTGTGAATGCACCTTGTAATAAAATTAAAAAAGAAATATTAAGATTGGGGTTGGTCAGTGAGGATATGAGTGTTATTAAAGCTCGTACTAAAAAAACTGGGTTTGATTACGAGGTTGGTGATGCAGAACTGCGCTTGTTGGTAGATATTTTTGAGAAAGGACTCCATAGTGTAGAAGGTGTAGTTTCAAGTGAAATATTTAATGATTCTCGAACAGGTGGTTTCTGCTCGCTTGCAATTATAAAGATTGAGCGGTTAGGTTTTGTTGAAAAGGAAGTGCGCGCCTATAATATGCATGAATATTTCACATATTCTGTCACGCCTGAAGGGTTGGAGTATATTTTGGCCAGTGAGGCAAAGATAAAAAAGTCTAGGGTGCCTGAAGCTGCAGTGTCTCGAGTCAAAACCGTTCAGTTTGAATCTTTCGATGATGATATACCGTTTTAGCGATTATAATAATTTGTTAATGGGGTATGGGGTGGATTGTAGGGGGGGGGCGATATTTTTATACATCATGTGTGATGTATGTTCAGGGTGGGCTAGTTGATATTGAACCTGGTGTTGTTCGTAGATAAATTATTTGTACTTATAAGTAGTAGAAAGAAGGGGGCGATCTTCAATGCGTGTGGTGCTAGCGCTGGAAAATTGTGTGCTCGCGTGCTATAGCTTTATAAGTGGTAATGAGTGATTCGCTAAGAGTTCTGAGTGTGATGCTGTATTTTATGAGCTGATTAGCATAGATGTACCATTTTAAGATAACTTTCCGTTAGATATAAGTTTGGAGGTGATAAAGGTCTCTCTAATTTCTAGTCATCTGGCCGGTTGATACATTGTTTTGTTTGATCATGCTCAGCTTCGCTCTATATACCGAGGTGATGATGTTTTCATTCGCTTTGTTTCACTTGAACGGCTTGGCGGAATACTCATTGTGAGCCTCGATAAATTGACGTATAGCCGATTTCAGATCGGTAACACTGGTAAAGGCACCGCGATATAACACTCGTCTACCCAATTGTGAAAACCAGCCTATCTCGGCGTTCAGCCAAGATGCGCTGGTAGGCGTGAAGTGCAATTTGAACGCGGGTGCATTACCAGCCACTGCTTGATGGCGGCCTTTTTGAGGTGCGAGTTGTTATCCAAAATCACATGCAGATCCAGCCCGGCGGGCGTACTACTTTCAATTCGTTGCAAACAAGCCAAAAAATCCTTGGCTCGATTGGACAGTGTAATTCGGCCGATGACTTGCCCGGTCATAATGTCAAAAACCACGCATAGACTGGCCGTGCGGTGGTGCTTGTAATCGTGCGCACGGCGTTCGATTTGACTTGGCCGTAGCGGCAACGTTGGTTGAGTGCGATCTAACGCCTGGATCTGAGCTCTCTCATCAATCGACAGAACCAAAGCGTTATCTGGTGGGTTCAAACAAAGCCCGACCAAGTCGATGACCTTGTCAGCAAAATGAGGGGCGTTACTGATTTTGAAAGTCTTCAGCCCCTATTAGGTTTGAGCTTGGAAGCGGCCCAGATTAGGCGAACCTACCATGTGGTCAGTCGCGCATATTTGGTCATCAAACGAACACTCCAGTGAGTAGCTTCCTTGAGCACACGCTGGGTCGTCAGGGTGAGTGGCTGGTCGCTGTGCGGCGGGTCGTTCAGTCCTTTCAATAACCACTTCCATACAGGGCTTCGCCACCTGAGTACTGTTGGCCGCGTTATCTGCAACTGAGCACTGACGGCTTTGGGCGTCATTCCATCTGCCAGTAAAAGCAGGATACGGGCCCGCTCGATAGGGGTTATTCCTAAGGTGCTCCTCCATATTCAATCTTGCAGGGTAATGAGATCAGAAGACGTTAAAGCGAATGGAGCAGTTGGTCGAGTTATACATATAACCAACTAATGAAAAATGGGGTATGCAGTATATCGCTGCTCTAAGGGTCATGGACTAAACGCTTAGGTCATAGATAGTGGTAAGATGATCCGAAAACTGAAATGTTTTATAGTAGTAACTAGGGTTATGTGTGCTTGGGAGGGGATAGAATGGCGTGGATAGATGCAGTCATTCATAGTGATTCGCATTTGTCCACGCCAACATATTTACGCTTTTGTTCGGGAAGATTAATGTCCCTTTGGTACGATTAGAACTTTTATTTCGAAATCATCCTGCTTCTTATTTAGGTCGTTTTCAAGGCCTCTAGGGTTAGAAATCCAGCCCTCTGGGTCATATACAAAACAGAGAAGTTTTTTACAGTCTGGATGAGCTCTGTATCGCTGCGAGTCCACGATTAATTCCGCACCTACGTCCTTAGCTTTGAGAGTGGGTCTGGTTTTTTTGACTTCAATAATTATTTTTTCATCTTTCAATAAAAAGTCTACTCTAGATCCACCGCCAGCATAGCTAGGTGTCCACTCTTCAGGTCTAATATCATCAAAGTATACATGTAATAGTGCGTGCAGTAGATCTTGAGTGTCGTACTCATCGTTAATATGTAGGCTCTCGCGATCTGCGTGGCGAGATTTCAACTGCTTGGCGACGAGATGAAACCTCGCACAGATTCTTTCCACTAGTGCGAAATTGTCTATGTCGGTGGTCTTATTTTTCGCTGTGGCCAACAAGGCTTTCGCTACTGTCCATGGAAACGTCGCTCCGCAGTTTTTACAATGGGTGGGCACCCTTGTAGCAAACCCTATGGAAAGAACCCCAGGTACGTGATATTTTCCTTCTATTTCATGGCCACACTCGGGGCAGGTATGAATTGTTGATTCACCGCAGGTTGCGCAGAATTTATTGCGGAACTCTGGCGAGCTATGATAGTTGGCCGTTATTTGATGCCCGTTTAAACAAACTTGTTGCGTATCGTATTGACCCATAATTTTTATCCTTAGAATTACTTGTGTGTATCTATTGATGCCTATTACACGTTAAATCGTATTCTGTAGAATTACAACTAAGGAGTTTGTGCTAAAAATTAGCATCTACATTTAAATCTTATGTTGCTTAAGACCTTCTCAATTCAAAACCAACGCCTCAACACGCTCTCGATCCAAATCCCTCCCAACCCTGTGCCGCGCATGCTTCGACGCAAACACCAACGGGCCTCGATTATGAATTGAGTGACCACAATTCCCTGATCACTTGCCGTGGTAATGATGCCATCTCTGTCAAGTGGTTCTAACCCGTCTTCCACGCCATGAAGAATGTTGACGCGGGTGCTGGGGGCGATGTTATAGCCGCCAATGGGGTGGTTGTCGTAGCCGCTGACGATTTTTCTGTCGGCGGCCAATACGTCCAGGTAATCAGCGATGCCTCGGTACTGCACAAATCGTCCGCACATGACGAGGGCCTCGTTGGCTGTAGCGACTGCAGGGAGCGTAGACGCATTAAACAGGATGTTCCTCTCGTCTAAATCTCATGCGGACGTATTTCTCAGATCTGTCCTACGCGGTTAACTGTATATTAATACAGTTAATTAAAGGCGCGCGTCATGAGCTTCACTCTTTTAGGTCCTCTCGTGGAGGGCGGAGTTCCTATACCGCTGTGTTTGTTCAAGATTCCGGCCGGGCTTCCGTCACCGGCGGCGGATCATATCGAGCAGGCGATTTCTTTGGATGAAGTGCTCAATGTTCGCGCGCCGCATGTTTATCTGGCGTCTATCGATGGCGACAGCATGCAAGGGATCGGGATTTTTTCAGGGGATTTGGCGGTGATCGATCGCTCCGGTTTTCGCGCTGATCGACTGCAAAAGCTTCTATGCCAGTTGCGAGCGGGTGTTCAGGCCGGATTTGGCCAAAGTCCCCATCGTGGTGCTCAGCAATAACGATGGCTGTGTGATCGCCCGCAGTTGTGACGCCAAGCCGTTTGTGACAATGGGCGAGCCGTATTTTCAGATCAAGCAGCGGTTGGAGCAGCACGGCATTATTGCGTTCTCTTCGAACTATGCGCTATATGGCGGCATGAGCGAGCGGGTCATGAGCCTGATTGAATCGATGGTGCCAGCGGCGGAGGTCTACAGCATTGATGAGTCGTTCGCCGACTTTACGGGCCTTCCGGACGCCACCGCCATGGGGCGGGCGTTGCGCGCCAGGATCCTGAAGTGCACGGGTATTCCTGTCGGGGTGGGAATCGGCCCCTCTTGACCAAGGCTGCTGTCGAAGCGCTCACCCATGTTTTTCAGCCCGGGTTCAAATACAGCAAGGCTGAGGTGTTGCTCATGGATCTACGGCAACCGGGCGAGTTCTCTGATGATCTGTTTGCGGTTAATCAGCCCGCAGAGGCGACCAGGGTGATGGCCGTTCTGGATCAAATTAACGCGCGATGGGGCCGGGGCACGCTACGGGCTGCCAGTGTGCCCAGCAAGCCGGATTGGGGCATGCGCAGGGAAATGATGAGTCAAAGCTATACGACCCGGCTGGATCAATTGTGGCGACTGTCGTGTCATTAGCCGCAGGACACAACCCCACCCGGTAGCGATGGGGCTGCCCATGGGCTGACGCTAAACCCATACCGCTACGGT
The DNA here is from genome assembly GCF_009600165.1 of Pseudomonas sp. FSL R10-0399. Classification (NCBI taxonomy): domain Bacteria; kingdom Pseudomonadati; phylum Pseudomonadota; class Gammaproteobacteria; order Pseudomonadales; family Pseudomonadaceae; genus Pseudomonas; species Pseudomonas sp. FSL R10-0399. The sequence goes on along the minus strand of NZ_WIWK01000024.1, from coordinate 13,973 downwards.
ACGTCTTGCAGCCCCAAGGTCACGTCGTCAATGATCGCTTTCGCCATCTCGCTGAGGTAGTGCGACGCCCAGCGCATGGTTTCGTGGCCATCGTCCATGGCGCCCAGGTAAGAGAGCGTGTTGACGCAGTTCAACAGCAAAGAGGCATGTTGCAGGGCTTCTTCACCTGAGACACCGGCAATGACGCTGAACAGGCGCTGGTTCTCTGCGTTGCAGGTGCCAAAGGTGGCGCCGCCAACGGTTTTGATCAATGGTGAGACGTTCATAAGGCACCTCGTTTCGCATCGAGGAGTTGGACGTTGTGCAGGGCGACAGTACGCGTCGGGCATTTTTTGAACGGATTGAGAGCGTGCATCTGGCATTACTCCTATTGTTGAGGAGCTGCCACGAACCGCCGTCAAACGATTTAGGGTGGCAGCTGTGCGCAGGTTGACGGACCGGGACAATAGGAAACCCGGCAGACCCGAAGGTCTCCCACGCACAGCCGCCATTAACGAAGATGCGGACGCAAAAAAAGCGCCTGCAATCGTAACGGGGGCGCCTGTGCGCCTATTGTTAATCGGGCCGTCAAACCCGTTCGCTGATGTGCAGCGACGTCGGAAGGTTAACGCTCAGGTCCTTAAAGTGCAACCGCGTGCGGGTGTGCTGCTCCAGCTCATTCTTTGCACCTACGACTTACCACTCAGAATTTTCTGGGCCATGGCAACCAGCTCCTTTTTACGAGGGCGATAAGCGCGGTCTTCTGACACGTTAATAAGCGCCAGGAAGTGGTCGGGATCAAAGGTGATCACCTGCTCATACAGCTCCACGTTGACTTTTTTGCGCTGGGTGAAAACGACCATTTTCATGGTCTCGGTGATTACATTGTCGGTACTGGTGATGGTGTGGTGGATGTAGCTCACATTGATGTTCAGGAAGTCTTTATCGTTTTTAGGTCTTAAGACGCCTTTCTGGCCACCCTCGGCATCTATCTGCGCTTCAGGCAGGTGTTCACGCAATGCCTTCAGCAGAGCTGGATTGTTATGAACCCGCTGCCGGGTGATGGATTTGGCATTGGCCATGTAGGCGAAAATCCACGGGACGTTGAGCAGGGTCGCGGCTTTGTAGAGATGCCCTTGATGATCGCGGTAACTGTTCAACATACGTTCGGCAAAGGCGTTGCCGATTTTTATCCCTGTCGATTCTTCGATCATGTAAATCACTTGGTCAAAGTGATTGATCAGCAGATTTAAAATACTGATAGCGATCTTAGAACCCGGCGTTCTCCGGCCATCACGGTCAGGGTTTCGGTCGGGGTTGGAGTAAGGGCAAAACTCATACGACTCATGATCGTATTCGGCCAGGTAAGTCACTGACTTTGAGTAGTGCTTGGCGTAGGGGTCTGGTGTATGGGCCAGCTTTTTGTAGAGGCCGAGGATCTGGATAGGATTTTCGCAGGCCGGGCACACCGCAAAGTGTAACGACCCTTTCCCGGGCTTGCCTGCCTGGTAGTAGGGTGCTTCTTTCAGTGTGTCGCGCTCAAAGTTTGTCACCGTAATTTTTGTATGGGTTGTTTGGCCCACCTTGGTTTTATACACATCCATCTTCAGATCCTCAGCTTGAGTTCGTAGCGCTGATGCAATTGCACCCACCATTCGACGGGCAGCGTGGGAACGCCTCCATGGTGTTCTGCGAGCTGCAGGCACTGCAACAAGGTGGTAAGTGGCAGTGAAAATTCGTGATGAGCGTCTTTAAGCGCAAAAAACATCTCTTCTTCGCACGTGGGGCAGGCTGATTTATCAGGGGTTTCAGCGTTTTTTTGAACCATCGAATTCAAGCACTGAGTCGGGTTTTTGGGGCCTTTCATGGGGCTTTCTCCTGAACGCTATTTGGTTAAAAACTATTTCAAACCGAAGCATCGCCGCGCGCGCCCACCAATCCATGTCTGCTGAGTGCCTCAAACAACGCGGTCTGCGCGCCTGATGCTTGCGGATGGTCTCTCAGCCAACTTTCAAGCACGGCTCGTAATTGGCCTTGAATATCGCGACGGTCAACGGCCCGGTTGAGTACTTCCTGCAATTGTTCGATCAGCACGGGGGCGCAGACTTCGAGGGTGTGCAAAGCGTCTTCACCCGGTTGTTGAAGCAACTGTGTGAGGCTTTCGATCAAGTTCTGGGTCAGGGTGTTGAGTGTTCTCATACCGGAGGCTCCAAGGCCGTGGTGGGGGCAGGGAAGGTGATGCTGTGAGGTTCGATGCCGCGCAGCCGGTCGATGCGGGCAGCAATGTGGATGGCGGCGTCCAGTTCGTTGAGCCCGAGGCTTTGCATCACGTCGTAGCGTTCTTTCTTTTCTTCGGGCTCGGTCATGGCCAGCGCTAAATAGAGGCTGGGCGGTACCGCGCGGAACAGCACTTCCATGCTTTTGGACAGGAGTACGCCCTCGGTGTATTTGCCGCTCTCCTTGCGTGCCGACAGCATCAGGGCTTTTTGCGCGGGGCTCAGTTCGCGGAATTTGGAGATTTTTTCCACTTCATCCGGCGGCATGTTCAGGCAGATCCACCACTCGATCATGTTCAACATCGGTGCGGCCGCAGGCGGCAGGTCATCGACGTTCTGGGTGGCCAGCCAGAACCAGGCGCCCAGCTTTCGCCACATTTTGGTGATCTTGACCACGTAGGGTGAGAGCAGCGGGTTTTTGGTGATGATGTGGCCCTCATCCGTCAGTTTGACGATGGGGCGGCCTTTGTATTGATCGCTCTCGGCCAGGTTGTTGATGGTGTTGAGCAGCGAGATGTAGGCGATCGACAGTTGCGCGTTGTAGCCCTCGCGCGCATAGGTCGCCAGATCGACAATAGTGATGTCGGCCTCGGGCCAAGGCGTCCCTTCGCGGTTGAAGATGTCGCCATCGGCGCCCATGCAAAACAGGTCCATGGACTCGGCCATTTCCTGCATGCGATTGCGCCGGGTTTCAGGTGAGTCTTCAACCTGGGCGGCGGCTTTGAGTGCGTCGCGAATGTCTTGGGTCAGCACCGAACGGCCAGCATGGGCGCAGGTTTTAGCCGCCGCCAGAATGCTGTGGCGGATGGCGCTGCGGTCGGCTCGGGTCAGGCGTTCTTCTTCCTTGGGCTCGCCGCCGGTAATCATCAGGCGAGCAGCGATTTCCAGTTCGCCCAGAATGTCGCGTTGCTCATCCTGGCTGCTGGTGTGGGCGTCAGACGACTCGACATCGTCAGGTGCCAATACCTTGATCGGGTCTGAGCTTTGCACCAGACGTATGGCATCAGCAAAGGGCGCCAGGCTGACCCCGGAACCCGGACTCAGCTTTACCCGATTCACCGTCAGCCCCAGGCGCTTGGCCAGATCGCAGATAAGCCCGAAGCTGTTACCGGCTTCGACAATAAACAAGCGCGGGCGGTACATCGCAATCAGTTGGCTGATGAGGCTGCACAAGGTCGCTGATTTACCGGCGCCGGTTGGGCCGAACACGAACAGATGGGCGTCCATTTGCCGATCTAGCTTGTTCAGCGGGTCAAAGGTCAGCGGAGCGCCGCCCCGATTGAAAAAGGCCAGGCCGGGATGGCCGGTGCCGGTGGCGCGCCCCCACACAGGGGCCAGATTGGCAATGTGCTGGGCGAACATCAACTGCGTGTACCAGTCCAGCGCGCGGCGCCTTTAGGGTTCGTTGAAGACGGCTCATGCTATTGCCTGTTGTCCCCAGTTGCGCCTAAACCAGGCAGCTTGGAAATGGATTTACTTAAATGGTTGCAGGCCTTGGGCTGAGGCTATCCACCAACGCCAAGAGCCGGTCGCGACATTTGCTATGCGCAATCAAACGTCAGCGACGCGCTTTCTCGCCAGCGAGGACGAGAACGCCCAGATAGCCATCCCGAGTCCGCTGTGGAACAGCAGAGGAGCCTAAAGATTGATATCTGCGTGAACGCCTGTAGCGAAGAGGCGAGGTCCTTAATGGCTGGGAAGAAATTGATGATTTGGATTGACCTGCTCGGCAACTGCAGTGCAACCAAAGAGGAGTACAGGGTGATGGGCAGCACAGCCCACCCATGCTTCCACGTTCTCAGGCTTGATCGCAGGTTTTGCGTGGGTGATGTGTCGAAATTCTATATAGCTATCAGCGATAAAAATGAGTAGCAAAGCTGTCAAAAGCTTCAGCCCTTAGGGTAGAGTGCCGCCGCCCGATAATTGGATTCGGGTTCTATTGAATGGAGTAACACCGTGAAGATCGTTAGTAAAACCCTCGCTTCTGCTGTATGTGTTTTGGCTCTTGCAGGTTGTACCGGTACGGCTATGAAGACTCATCAGTACGATAGCAACCAGTACACCGTCGTAGGCCACAGTGAAGCGAGCGCTACGGGTGTGATGCTTTTCGGTCTGATTCCTATTGGTCAGAACAGCCGTTTTGTCCGCGCGCAGACATCTGCAATCCAGGCCAAGGGCGGCGATGCGCTGATTAATACTCAAGTCCAGGAAAAGTGGTTTTGGGCATGGGTTCTGAACGGCTACACCACCACCGTTTCCGGCGATGTGATTAAGCTGAAAACTGCTGAATAAGTAGCGTTTGGTTTAAGAAAGCCCGGTTTCCGGGCTTTCTTGTTTTTAGCGTTTGGAGATTCTGTGAGTTGAGTTAATCACGATGATGTTCCTGCATAGCCATTTTGTTATTACATCGGTCAGACCGTTGTCATGGTACAGACGCTTTCTCCAGCACCAGGCTGAGTGGGCTGCAGGGCAGGGTCATCGTCCATGACGCCCACGTTCGAATGGTGACACTGTTAAACAGTTAAGAGGCATAACGCCTGCTCGTATTTGGCAGTCTGTGTCCACATCACCTATGAGCGGATTTATCCATGGCCTGAGTATTTCAATGTTTACTGTGGCTGGCCAATTCTAAACTCTGGATATATAAATTAAACACAGTGGCTGCGTTGTTTCGGTCATTGCTATAGCGCCTTTTGATTCAGGCCATCCAAAAAGAGATGTAAGATCGCATTTTCCGCCGTCTTATATATTCAAATGGAGTCTATTTAATAGACGGCTGGGAAATAATTACGGATCGTTTTAAAAATTAAAAGAGTTAATGTACTTGGTTGTGTTGAGTAGAGGGGTAAACGTATTAAACGCGATATTCTTATTATAAAAACTCCTTGCTGAATGTTTCATTTTCATTAAAAATGAATTCGTAATGTGTGGTGCTTCCTGATGAGATAAGGAGTTCTGTTGATGGGTGAGTTGAATAACTATTTTAGAAGTGAAGAATACTCACAGGAGACTGCGTATTTATACAGCTATGCCGAGCGTGCCGTTTTGAATATGGGTTTTGACTATTTTATCTTTCGCATGATCATACCTACCTATCTGAGCAGTACTGGCGGTGCAGTGCTGACTAATATCCCCCCGGAAATCATGAAGCCGTATGAAGATAAGAATCAAGTAGAAGACAGCCCTATTATTCGTCATTGCCGCACCAGTTTATTGCCCATTATTTGGGGCGCTGAATCTTGTCCAAAACTTAAGGATCTGATTCAAAAAGAAACAGGCAGCTATGCATGGTCTCAAGCACTGCATGATCATACGTGTGTCTCAAGTCTGATAACGGTTATCAGGGCTCATAACACCATCTCGGATCAAGATATTGTTGAAAAAGGCGGCAGCGTGATGTTGCTGTGTTCAAAGCTTCATACGTACTTTATGGATGCTTACCTCTCTGATTCAGATCGTTATAACAGGTTGCTCAAAATCACTGTAAGAGAACGTGAAATATTGAATTATTACGGGCAAGGGAAAACCGCTTCGGAAATTGGGATGGTGTTATCTATTTCGTCCAGGACCGTAAATTTTCATCTGAACAGTATCTACACAAAGCTAGGTGTTTCGAACAGTAAAGAGTCTCTCGTCCTTGCTGTTAAGTTTGGTCTTATCTAAAACGGCCGTTAGCGGTTTGTCTCGCAATTGCACTAATGCAGTGTTACCACACTGCCGTCTTCGCATAATCTAATTCGGGACAACGATTTTTTCAGGCTTTTGAGGGAAGACTCAAGCGCTTCAGCTTTATCATCACGGCCTTCAACAGTCTGTTGAGTCGCGGTCTCTTCAATTTTTTTTGCGGCTTCGTTAAGACGCTCGTGCACGAGAGTCAGCCTGGTTTTTATTTTTTTCTGCATGGTAAAGGTTCCGGAAAATTCACCCGTACTGACAAGCGCCCGATACAGGACGAGACATTCGTTGTTGAGTTACGGGTATAGAGAAATGCTGATGCGGAGTGTCAGATGGGATCGGCCGAGTTTGCGTGCGGCTACTGCGTATCCCTGAAGATAAAGGTTGATAGGAGTAGTGATATAGCTATAAGAATGGCGCCGTGCTTTCAGTCTTGCTTTTCATGGGGATGTACTAAGCCCAATGAAAAGCAAGCTGTTGATGTAAAGCGGCTGACCAAGGACAGGTCAATTATCTAGCCAGGACAGAACACCCATTACTCGAAAGTACAGAGTTTCTGGTTGTTCTCTTTACATTCATTGTCTTTCCACGCTGTACCAATAGGTTTGGGAGCAGCTTGAGTTGTCAGGGACAATCTCACGCCTTCGTCGTTTTTACCTTCATAGTCACAGGCCACGAATGTTTTTGTTTTACCCGTAGTTTTCTCAGTAATTGTGCGGATTGCCGCCATTTTAAAGGTGACGTTTTTCAGAACAGTATCATCAACTCTCGGGTCCTCACCCATCCACTGCTGTCCATTGGGAGCTGCTGCTGTATACATGATGGTCTGTTTAATATCACTGACTGCCGGGCATGCAGTGGTGGCCGCATAAGCGTTACCCATCAATGCCATCATAGTAATGATACCGGCGGACATTTTTGTCAGGCTTTTAGTCATGTTTGTTGCTCCGAGTCTTATGGGATACGATTTTTAGTTGTTTTACGTCTGTGAAGGCAGTCGGAGTGAGGAGAACAACAGTGCAGTAAACATACTTAAACTCAGTACCTGCTGGTAAACCAATGCTATAAACATCTGGCGTCAAGTTAATGCTTGCCCGCTAGCGGGTAAGCCGAACTATAGTCAGCGATACATGAGGGTTCAGTACCTTGTTTCCTCGCGTCGATATAAAGCGCTCTTCAAGTGTGACTAGTGAGTTACTTGTTGAAGAGGTATTAGGTTAGGCGCTCGGATTGAGTGGCGTCTACTGTGATAAATAACAGGTCGTTAAAAATACTTATGAGGATATTCAGCATTCTGAATGAGAGGGGCGGCCGTTCAAAGCATGTGGGGCAGTTAATCGTAGAGTAGGCACCAGGCCTGACACGGGTTGTGTCAGGCCCAATCGTAATTTAAGCAAGCAGTTGAATAGCCTGTATCACCCCACGCTCGCATAAAGCTGTGGCCGACGGTCCCCATGCAAGTCGTTAAGTTTACTGATGTGTTTGTTGTGCGCTTCAGAGAGGTTCATCGTCGCCAGCAATAGTTGCTCACCTGCCAGTTCCGTCGGGCCTGCCAGTGGGTAGCCGTCGGCGTCGACGATCACTGAGCCCTGCACCCAGCCAACCCCTCGCTCGTGGCCATGGCGATCGCAGGCGGCGATGAACAAGCGGTTGACGGAGGCATTGGCCTGGACACGCACCACTTCTGCCGGGCGTTCTCTTTCCGGTCGTGGGCCGTCGGGCCAATTGACCGGCGCGCAGAGCAGTTGCGCCCCGGCCAATGCGGGCAGGCGTACCCACTCCGGGAACTCCAGGTCATAACAAATCATCATGCTGATTCGCCCAAATGCGGCTTCTACCACCGGAGGCGGCGCGTTGCCGGCGCTGAAAATCGCGTTTTCCTCGTCCCACAAGTGAGCCTTGCGGTACACCGCACGCAGGCCTTGAGCGTCAATCATCGCGGCGCTATTGGCCAACTGATCAGCCCCCAGCCGCTCGCAAAACCCTGCAACGATGAGGATGTTCAGCTCCTTGGCCAGTGCTTTCCATAAGTTGATGGCTGGCCCATCGGTGGGCTCGGAAAGTGACAGCGCTTCACTGCGGTCATGGAAGAGGTAGCCGCTTTGTACCAGTTCGGGGAGCACCACAATCTGGGCGCCGGCCGAGGCTGCCTGGCGGATGACCCGCTCGGTGAGCGTTCGGTTGTAGGCAAGGTCACCGATCTTTGGTGCCACTTGGCAGCACGCAACGGTGACATTGTTGGCTCTGTTCATTTACCCGGTTTCCTGTTCTTTAAGGCTCAGACGGTGTCGACGTTTGGCTCATTGAGACGATGTCGCTTTCGCTAATGGCGTCGATCACCCGGCGTTCGTACGCAAGGTCAATCGAGCGGCTGAGCGCGTAATAGACGAGCCCGGACACCAGCAGCCCAACCATCCAGGCAATGTCCACGCCGTTCAGCAGACGCGCCAGAGGGCCGACAAAAATCTCTTGGTTGGCAGTGGCATCGACGATGTAGAAAAACGGCACCATGGCTGCGAAGCCCAGCAGGTAGGCAACAATCCCGCGAAATTGCCAGGCGCCATAAATGCCGTGGGGTGTGAAGAAGTGCGGGATTGCGTAACGGCCTTTGCGCACGAAGAAGTAATCCACCAGATTGACGGCAGTCCAGGGCACCAGGAAGTACAGCAACACGACCAGAAAGGTGTTCAACAGCGCGACACTGTCACCTTTGATCGACAGCACGCAGGTCAACACGATGACGCTGATGGCGAAGATCGATACCACGCGGGCTTGCGGCGTCGGTGTGATTTTTTTGATGGAGTCGACCCCCGTCAGCAACGTCAACATGGCGCTGTAGGTATTGAGCGCAATGATTGGCAGAAAACCGACGACCGAGATCAGCACCAAGACATTGCCCAACCCCGGGAAGACCGAAGAGCCCACCTGATTCAGCGCGACCAAGGCATCAGTGGCTTGCAACTGCTGTGAAAGCCAGGCACCGAGGCCGATCATCCACCCGCCGGACAAGGATGCACCGAGAAACACCGCTGCGATCAGTTTGGGCCTGCTGGTGTTTTTCGGGAGATAACGGGAATAGTCCGAGACATACGGCGCGTAAGAAATGTTGTAGCTGGCACCGATAGCAAACAGGGTGGCAAATGCGACCCAGTTGAAGCCAAGGTTGCTGGCTGGCGCCACGGCCTCGCTTTGGCCTGTGCCCAGCATCAAGGCGATGGTGACGAGCGTATAGAGAGGCAACGTGGCCAGCAGCGCCCACTTGAACGCTTTGTGCATAAGGTCGTGGCCATAGACAGAGAGCAATGCGCCGATGAGCACGACGGCGGTGGCCACCATGGTCGGGTCAAAACCAAAGACATGTTTGAGGCCGTCGATGATCAGTGAAATATTCACCACGTTGAAGCCGACAAACACGAACATCGTCGCCACCAGGGCGAGGATCACCCCGCGGTAGCCAAACTGCGCCCGCGACTGGATCATTTGCGGCAGGCCCATCTCAGGCCCCTGGGAGCCATGGAAGGCCATAAAAATGGTGCCCAGCATGATCCCGAGCGTGCCCGCCAGCGCTGTCCACAGGGCCGAAAGCCCCAGGCTTGGGCCTACAAAGCCAATAGAAATGGTGAAAAAGTGGAAATTGCCCAAAAACCAGAAAGGGCCTTGGCTGCTGAGCTTGGCGTGCCGCTCGTTTTGCGGAATGTAATCGATCGAATGGCCTTCGATGGCCATCCCGTCGCTTGTTTTCAAGGTGCACGTGGGGCTCTTGGGGGCTGACATACGATTCTCCTTTTGCTGGAATCGACAGTGATCATTGTTTTTATAAGGTGAAGCTGTCAGTGCAGGCGGGCGGTTCCATCACCCTGTCTCTCAATCAGTAAAACTCCAGAACTCTGCGATGAGGTCGCCAAAAAACGTTGTGGCACGTGCACCAAAAACCGCCCTATCATCGCTCGCCATCAACGCGATGCAGTGCCGGTCCCTGGCAATGTAGGGGGCAAGTTCAAGCTGTTAAATATCAGAGGTCAACTGTTCACATAGGTGTTTATCTATGTAAACCGTTTACCAGGAGCGCGCATGTTAGGAACGGTATCGGAGCTGGATATACGCTTGATTAGGGTATTTCTGGCCGTTGTTGAAGCCGGGGGCATCTCTGCAGCGCAAACGGCGCTCAATACGACGCAGCCCACGATCAGCGCGCAATTGGCCACCTTGGAAGCCAGGCTGGGGTTTCGCCTGTGTGAGCGCGGGCGCGCGGGGTTTTCTGTCACGCCCAAAGGCCTGCAGTTCCTTGAGGCAGCGCGTCGCTTGATGGCCGCCACAGAAGGTTTTCGCATTGAGGTTCAGCACATCAATCGCAAAATTACCGGTAACGTCAATATCGGTTTGATGGGCCAGATCGACCCCGTGGCCAACAAGAAAATCGCCCTGGCCATCGCCCGCCTGCGATCCGAGCATGAAGGGCTGTACTTTCACTTTACTGAGCTGTCTTCCTCGCTTCTGGAAGAGAAGTTGATCAACGGGCATCTGGATCTGGCGATCGGCTACTTTTGGCGTCGGCTGCCTAATATCGACTATTTTTCTCTGTTTCAAGAGACGCAAATTGCCTATTGCGGGCCGTCTCATGTGCTTTTTGATCAAGTCGGAGCGCTCAGCAGCGAGGATGTTCGCGAGCATGACTGGGTCTGGCCCAGCCATCCGTTACCGGAAATGCCGGTTCCCACCTCCATTGAACGCTTGACCGCGCTCACCGACAGCATGGACGGGGCCGCCTTGTTGATTTTGTCAGGTCAGCATTTGGGCTTTCTTCCTCAGCATTACGCCGCCAAACATGAAGTGCTGGGGCAGTTGCATCCGCTTAACGCTGAGCAGTTACGTTATGAGGTCGGTTTTCATGCCGCCGTTCGACATTCCACGCGTCAGCATGATGTGGTGAGCGCCTTTCTGGCCGAGTTGACGGCTATTTTTGCGGTTGATTCGATTGTGGCGTGAGGCTTTACCCGGCGATCAAGAGCCTTGAAAAATCGCACAGCCTTTGCGCGATTACCCCAATATCCTGGCTGACGCCTATCCAGCGGCCAGGTCTGTAAAGGGCCACATAGTTAATGTTCGGTAATGGTGGCTCGCAGCGTATTTCGCTCAGGTCGCCTCTTTCCAGAAGATGCTGCAAACAACGCTTGGGTAAATAGGAAATACCCAGCCCGCACATGGTCAAACCGACTTGCGCGAGCAAGTTGCTCGCGGTCACGGTATTGGCGAAATACACGCTCTGATCCGAAAACCATTTTTGATAAAACAAGCCGGTACCTGATGAAGTCCCTTGGGCCAATAATTTTTGCTGGGAGAGTTCAAGCACGCTCCATGTTCGTTCGGTGTCCAGCAATCTGGGCGAGCACATCCAGGCAAACCCTACTGTTTGCAAGGCTACCGTGATGGATCTGGCGTCCGAGAATATATCCGGCACAACAACAAGGTCTAAATGGTCTTGTTCAAACTTGCGAAAGAGTTCTGCGCCGACCTCGACCACCGGTTCCAATTGCAGGCGAGGGTAGACCTCGCTCACGGCCTCGACCAATGACGGGAGCCAGGTCATGGCGGTCAGTTCTGTCACCCCGATGCGATACCGGCCCACCAGGATCGTTTTGTCGCTGACCTCACCCAGCATGTGGTCGCGCCGGTAGAGCAAGTCGGTGGCATGTTCGAGCAATAAAGAGCCTTTTGTGGTCAGTCGGGCCGTGCGTCGCGTGCGATCAAACATCGCCACGCTGAAGGTCTCTTCGAGTTCAACGATTCTTTTGGATATCGCTGATTGGGACATATTTAACTTGGTTGCCGCTGCTTCGAAACTGCCTAGCTGGGCAATCCAGTAAAGAGCCTCCAATTGCTTAAAAGTCACCATGTAGAGCAGCCTTGTTCAGGTGTTGCCGGGTGGAAGTTATGGCGAATGGCAGCCCGACAGTGTTGTTTAAACAGTGCTTTATTCAGCACCGGGGCCGCCTGAGATGAGACGATCCTTACATCGCCGGCCCGAACGTACAAGCGAGTTTTAAGCCTTAATAAACATCACTAAAAGCGATGAAAAATCATCATTTAATGTCGCTAAAAGTATTCTTGCGGGCAGCCTAAGATCGACCCCACGGTGATGATTGTCCATCGCTAAGGGTTCAGTTTCGTCTTCAGGTTGGTCCCCCCACTGTCCCTCTACGCAGCAAGCTGAACCTCAGCGCTGGCGGCATGACCGTAACGACACGTCAAGGCTGCGATCGACAGGGATCTGCTGATCTCTGTCGATCAACTCCGCTTTGGCTGACATCAGTTTGCGGCGAGAAAAAAATAAAATGAAAAACGCGTTTTTGTCCGAGCGGGTCCTGAGTATTGCCCCGTCCCCGAGTGTGGCTGCCAATGCCCTGGTGGCGCAGTTGCGGGCACAAGGTCAGGACATTGTGAACTTCACCGTGGGTGAGCCTGATCTCAACACGCCGGCGCATATCGTTGCGGCGGCGCGCGAGGCCATGGCGTCCGGCGATACTCATTACACCAGCACGCTGGGGACACCTTTGCTGCGCCATGCCATCGTGACCAAGCTGGCGCGTGACAATGCCCTGGAGTACAGCCTCGAAGAGGTGGTGGCCGGGTCGGGCGGCAAGCAAATTATTTTTGAAGCGCTGGCGGCCACCCTCAATCCTGACGACGAGGTCATCGTCCACACGCCTTACTGGGTTTCTTACCCCGATATCACTCGCCTGAATGGCGGCACGCCGGTCGTTATCCATGGTCATGAAAGCAACGGTTTCAAGCTGACCCCGGCTGAACTTGAAGACGCCATAACGCCACGGACCAAGTGGGTCATTCTGAACAGCCCGAACAATCCCAGCGGCGCTGTGTACAGCGTTGCCGAGCTGCAAGCACTGGCCCAAGTGCTTCGTGATCACCCCCATGTGCTGATCATGGCTGACGAAATCTATGAGCACTTTGTGTATGGCGATGAGCCCTATGTCTCATTCCCGGCCGCCGCTCCCGATCTCAAGGAACGCACCCTGATTGTTAATGGCGCCTCCAAAGGCTACGCGATGACAGGTTGGCGCCTGGGCTTCGGCGCGGGTCCGAAATGGCTGATTGCTGCGATTGGCAAGTTGCTGTCCCAGAGCACTACCTGCCCGAGCTCGATCAGCCAGGCGGCGGCGGTTGCGGCGTTCAGCGGAGATCAAGGTCCGGTCCAGGCAATGTCGACGCTCTACAAGGGCCGCCGGGACATCATGCTGGTTGCACTTGAAGGCGTGCCAGGCCTGACCTGGACCGTCCCGGACGGCGCTTTCTACGTATTCGTCAACGTCAAAGGGCTCCTGGGCAAGACCACCCCGCGTGGGCAGGTGCTGAACACCGACGGCGATGTCGTCAAGTACTGGCTGGAGGAGGCGGGCGTCGCCACGGTCGTGGGCGAGGCCTATGGCATCAGCCCCTACGTGCGGTTGTCCTTTGCCAGTGGCGAAGCGGTGATCCAGGACGGCTGCGCGCGAATTCGTCGTGCCTGTGAAGCGTTGCGCTGATCAGGACCACGTTGCTCAAAGGCACAGAATTATCACGCTGTAGGAGCTGCCGCAGGCTGCGATCTTTTGATCTTCAACATCAAAAGATCGCCGCCTGCGGCAGCTCCTACCAAAAATGAAATAAGTTATTGATTCTAAGGGCCCTGTAGGAGCGAGCTTGCCTCGCGATCTTTTGATCTTGATCTGGCTTTTGATCTAAGAGGCCCCGTTAAACCACGTTGTCCGAACGCAGGTGTTGCGCAGTGGCTAAGCCGCAGCAATAGATATGTACCCAAAAATACCGAGGTGGATGGTTTTACGGCTGCATGCAGCCGATCGCAGCCTTCGTACCTCGTCAGCGACTACAGTCACCTGTTTGCTACGCGACAGCGCGGCGTCGTAGACGGGGCGGCAACTCTTATCAAACACAACATAAGTTATTGATTCCTGAATTCATAGAATAAGCGCAACGCTTGAAACGAGAGGCAGAGAGCCAGCCACCGGTAGAATCCAGGCTCTCACA